>JAZRXB010000033.1:0-2288 GCA_045600005.1 Eubacteriales bacterium
GGTATCGCCTTTTGTTTTTCAACGGATTATTTGAATTTTTAGAGGTAACCATAATAAAATCCGTTTTTATGTCGGCTTTGCCGACATAAAAACACCTCTAAGGCGAGCCGGGGCGAGCCTTCGCGCCGAAATGGGGATAGCTGACAAAATAAATTTTGTCAGCCACGATAAGCGCGAGTACCGATTGTAAAACGAAGTTTTACTATCGACTAGAATCTATATCATTATCTGATCCGACCGTTTTTCACGCGCCGAAGAACACCGCCGCGTTGCCGTGACAGACGCGCTTCACGATCTCTCCAAGCTGCGCCTCATCCGTCGGGAACTCGCCGTCCAGCGCCTTTTCTGACAGCCATTCGCAGAAGACGCGCCGGAAATACTCGTGCCGCGACATCGAAAGCACGCTTCTCGAATCGGTCGTCATGCCGAAGAAGCAGGACAGCACGCTGTAAGCCGAAACCGTGTCAAAGAACGACCGCATCCCGTAAAGGTGATCGTTCCACCACCACGGCGAGCCGAGTCCGACCTTTCCGCCCGCAAACGAGCCGGTCAGCGTCGCCAGCGCCGCGTTGTCGGCGGGATTCAGGTCAAATAACAGAATAGACGGCATCCCGGCGTCCTCAAAGTCGGCAAGCATGGAGACGATCATGCCGATATCGAGCGGAGAGCCGATCGCCGCGTAGCCGCCCGCCTTTCCCGCGGCCCGACGCAGGACCCGGCTGGTCGAGCGGAGCGCGCCGATGTGCAGAAGCAGCTTCCAGTTCCGCTCGCCGCATTCCCTTGCGAAGAAGCGCACGAGGTCGGACTTCACGGCGTCGGCGTCGCCGAAGCCGTCCGGTTTCCGTTCGGTGTAGACAAAGCCGTCGTCAAGCGCCAGATCGACGATCCGGCAGCCGACCTTTTCAAATGCGCCGAGCCGCGTTTTCAGCGCCGCAAGATAGCCCTCATACGTCGTGATCTTCTCCCCGGCAGCGTTTCCGACGGTTTCGAGGAGCTTCCCGTCCGGCATGAGCAGATCGTCCGCGCGTAAAGACGGGACGAGGGCGAACTCCTTCACGCCGCCGAACAGCGTTTCGTCGTCCGTGATCGAAGCGCAGGGCGCGGTATAGACGGTCCCGCTCGCCGCCAGCACGCTTTTCGCGCCGAGCGACGGCAGCTTTTCGTTCATCCGGTCCCAGAGCGAAGCGGCGTTCGCCGCTGTGATCGGAAGCGCTTCGGTGTCGATGCCGAACATCCGCCACAGCTCCATCTCCGACCAGTGGTAGAGCGGATTTCCGGCGAGCATCGGGAAGATCTCGCACCATCTGGCGAACTTGTCCTCCACACGAGCGCCGCCGGTGATGAAAAACTCGTCGACGCCCGAAATGCGCATGGCGCGGTGCTTATACGGGTCGCAGGTCAGCCATAGCGCCGCCGGGTCGGAGGCGGTCAGGTCGCCTGCGAGCGATCTTACGTCGATATGGTTGTGGTAATCGTATACGGGAAGAGCTTCGGCAAAGCCGTGATACAGCTCTTTCGCCAGCCCGTTCCGGAGAAGAAAATCGTTGTGCATGGGTCCCTCCGCATGGCAAGAATTCGGTTTCTATTATTATAACAGACAGAACGGAAAAAATCAAGCGCCGAAACGTGCAGTTTTCGATATTATTCGATTCACAGCTTGACATCAGACGCACGGTCGTGTATAATAGGGTAAGCTCCAATCATTCTGGAAAGGAATCTGTCATGAAGGGAAACATTTTCGACATCTCGCGTTTCTGCCTCGAAGACGGACCGGGCATCCGCACGACCGTCTTCTTCAAGGGCTGTCCCCTGCACTGCGCATGGTGTCACAATCCGGAAGGGCTGTCCAAAAAACCTCAGCTCATGTATAACCCCGATCTCTGCACCTGCTGCACCCGCTGCGCGTCGGTCTGTCCGACGGGCAGTCACCGCTTCACATCCGAGCCGAAGCATCTGTTCGACCGGGAGAGCTGCGCGGCGTGCGGCAAATGCGCCGAAGGTTGTCCGGCGAACGCGCTGAAGCTCGCCGGACGGACCGTCACGGCGGAGGAAGTCGCCGCCGAGGTCGCGCGCGATAAGGCGTTTTACGAAACATCTGGCGGCGGCGCGACGCTTTCGGGCGGAGAGGTGACCTTCCAGCCTGATTTCGCGGTCGAGCTTCTGACTCTTCTGCGAAAAGACGGCATCCGCACCGCCATCGAGACCTCCGGCGCCTGCCCGGACGAGGATTTCGCGCGCATCACGGCGCTGTGCGCCCTCGTGATGATCGACTACAAATCGGGCGACGC
>JAZRXB010000034.1:0-6653 GCA_045600005.1 Eubacteriales bacterium
CGCCCGTGAGGGTCTGCCGATCAGAATCAGATTCGCCAGAGCGAACATCATATTCAGTTTGGAGGTCTGCTTTCGCAGTCCTCGGTATCGCGTCCTTCGATACCGCAGCTGCCCCTTCACGACAGCAAATACATGCTCGACTTCCATAACCGAACTGGATGCGGAGATTATCCGAACTTTTGTGAGCAAGGTCATCGTTCATCAGCCGGACAAATCGAGCGGTCACAGACGGCAACAGGTCGATGTAGTGTTCAGCCTTATCGGAGAGGTGATTCTCCCCGAATAGGCAGAAAAACGGCATAGCCGATATTTCTATCAACTATGCCGTATTATTCCGGGATTGAAAATCCCTATCTTGCCCCGTGAAAAGTATGCGGGCTTTGGGGAGTTGTCGGAAGTTACCGGTCGGAGAATCGCGGTATCAAAAAACGACGTAAACCGTCGGAAACGGTAAAAATCCGACCTATTATTTTCCGGAGTATTGATTCCGCTGCGCAGACGTGTTAGAATACTAAAAATATCGGGGAAGAAAAACAACTCGACCAGCCGTCCTCAAAAACAGAAAGGACGCCGTGAAGCGCCTTTGAAAGATACATCATTTTGATCAGCAGGAAAGGATCAGCAGCCATGAGTATTCGTTTATATCCTGTTCAGCCGAGTCCCATGCCGCGCGTCGGCTACCATGTCCGTGTGAACGGTATGGAAGCGCCGACGGATGCGGCGCGCGTATCCGCCATGCCGTATAACCGCCGCTGGCCGGGACATCAGCGCACTCTCGATCAGACCGAGGGCGCGGAGTTCCTCTCCATGTACGCCGACGAACCTCTGACCTTTGAGGTGACTCTGCCGCGTCCGTCCGAGCGCGTCGTCATCCGTCCCGAAAACCTCGGGATCGTCCCGGAGCTTCTCTCTCCGACGAAGGTCCGCTTCACCATGCCGGAGCCGGTTTACTGTACGGTAGAGCCCTATGGACGCCATGAAGCGCTTCATCTTTTCGTCGACCGGGAAGCGTATACCCGTCCGGAAGCCGGAACGCCGTCCGTTCTTTACTACGGACCGGGCGTTCATGACGTCGGACAGATCGGGCTTTGTGACGGGCAGACGCTCTTTTTAGACGAGGGAGCCGTCGTTTATGCCTGCGTCACGGCGAAGGACGCTTCCCGTATCGCCATCCGCGGCGCGGGTATTCTTGACAACAGTCATAATATCGAAGAAACTCTCTATGAATGCCACATCGAAAACAATGACGCCGCCGCAGGTAATGTCAAACGTCAGCATACCATACAGCTTGAATACTGCACGGACGTCACGATCGACGGCGTCACGATCCGCGATTCTCTGGTCTACAATATCCGTCCCATCGGGTGCCGGGACCTGACGATCCGCAATGTGAAGATCATCGGCTGCTGGCGCTTCAATTCCGACGGCATTGATATGCACAACTGCGAAAACGTGCTGATCGAACACTGTTTCCTGCGCACCTTCGACGATTCCATCTGCGTCAAGGGCTTCGACTGCTACTATGAGGGTGACGTGGAGGCTGCCGTCAAGGCCGCCATGTACCGGAACGGGCAGGCATACGACGTCTTCCGCCATGCTCTGATACGCGACTGCACGATCTGGAACGACTGGGGCAAAAGCCTTGAGATCGGAGCGGAAACGAGGGCGGAGGAGATCTGTGATATCGTTTTTGAGGACTGTAAGATCATTCATGTCACAGGCTCCGTTCTCGACTGCTGCAACGTGGACTATGCCGACGTTCATGATGTGACCTATCGGAATATCCATGTGGAGCTCGATGAAGCTATCCCGGCTCCGAAGATCCAGGCGCTCGACGATGCTCCCTATGTGAACGACCGTCCCGGATATGCGCCGCCTCTGATCCTCGCCCATGTGATCTTCCATCACGAGTATTCGGCGGGCGGAACGAGACGCGGCGTGAACCGCGATCTGCTTTTCGAGAACATCGACGTGATCGGCGGCGGGAAGCCCGCGGTCGTTTTCGAGGGCTACGATCAGAACGCCCGGTGCCATGACATCACGGTGCGGAATATCACGGTCAACGGAAAACGTCTGACGTCGGAAAAGGATCTCTATCTGGATATCCGGGATTTCTGCGACAATATCAGATTTGTGTTCGACTGAAAACGCCTTTCCGGTTTCATAAAGCCGGTTCGCATGGGACTTTCATTTAAGGCATTACCGCACAGTTCTGATGGTGCGATCGCACCGTCAGAACTGTGCGGTAATGCCTTAAACAATCGGCTAACCTGCGTCAGCTCATCTAAGGAGAGCGCGGCGGGTGTTTCATTCCGTTTTTCTCTGTTTTTCATTCCGATCGGCTCCTTCCGGTTTTGTCTTCCACTCCTTTATACGGGGTTCCGGGCGAAATGACTGCTGATTTTCCGAAAAAGTTTCACGAAAACGGTTGTGCGCCGTCCCCTGCCGCTTCCTCACTCAGAAAGCGGCAGTCTGACGGGCGCTGTAAAGCCATACCGCGCGGCGGTATTTTTCTATTTTGCCCGGTACTCGGACGGGGACATTCCGGTCAGGGTGCGGAACGCATCGCTGAAATAGCTCGGGCTGGTGTACCCGCAGCGGAACGCGATATCCGATACGCTGAGACCGGTCATCGTCAGATACTCCTTCGCCTTGTTCAGCCGGACTTCGGTCAGGTATTCCATCGGCGACATTCCGAGGATGCTCTGGAACAGCCGTCTCATATGCGACTCGCTCAGACGGAAGGTTTCGGCGACCGCCGAGATACGGAATTCGGGGCGCTGATAATGGGTGTTGATGTAGTCGATCATGTGGAAGATCCGGTTCTTATCGTTGTAGCCGCAGCCATGGGACGCCCAGTCCGCGGCGAGCATGGCGAGGAGCCGGGAAAGCTCCGTGCGGCAGTTCATCTGATAACAGATCGAATGCCGGTACCAGAACTGATAGATCTCCTTGAAGCTCTGCACGACGGCGTGCGGGTCCGAGGGCGTGAAGGACATCGGGAGAGGGAACTTCATGAAATCGCCCGGCGTTTCGGTGACAAAATCGACGCAGTAGAAAAAGTTCGGACTGCCGCCGATCTTTTTCCCGCAGTACGGGATGTTCGCGGGCAGCTTCAGGACCTGTCCCTGTTCCGCACGAAAAGCGAAAGAACCGAAGTCGTATTCAATGCCGCCGCTGATGAAAATCAGGATGCCGTCGTAGCTGCGCGAAAAGGGTTTCGGACGCTCCCATACGTCGGTATTCTGCATATATACTCTGCGTACCTCCCGAATATGGAGATCTGCGTTGATAAAGGAGAGAAGCGAAAAGTTATCCAAAGCTGCCGCCTGCCTTTCCTTTCTATTTTAGCTTATGCTTTGTCTGCTGTCAAGAAGAAGTTTATGAAATGAGCGAAAACCTGAAACCTCGGTGCGTTAATCGAATTGACATTTTCCGGTGTGAACGATATAATGATAGGCAGAAAGAGATCGGCAGCTTCCGTTCTCATACAGACGACCGATCGAAAGGAAGGAAATCATCATGAAAACAAGACTGACAGCCGCTTTTGTTCTCGCTTCACTGCTTTCCGGCGTCGTTTGCTCAGCGTCCTGCGCGGACGGGGAAACGCCCGCGCCGCAGGATACCGAACCGGCGCAGACAACGGAGGCGGAGACCTCCGAGCTTGACCGCTTCCGCGCGAATTACAACGGATACGAGTTCCGCATCGCCACCACGAACAAGGAATCCAACACCTGGTTCACGACCCCGTGGGTCATTCTGGAGGATGCGGGCGAGGTCTTCTCCGCCGCGGTCCATGAGCGGAATCTGAAAGCGGAGGAAATGCTCAACATCCACCTGTCGGAGCTTCCGATGGACATCGGGACCCTGAACAACGCGATCCTGGCGGGCGAGGATTTCGCCGACATGGCGCTGATCGCGGGCAGTGAGGTCAGCAGTGTGATGGGCAACAAGGGGCTGCTCGATCTCAACAGCCTGCCGTATCAGGATTTTTCGCAGAGATGGTGGGATTCCAACGCAGCGGAACAGCTTTCGATCGACGGGAAGCTCTGCTTCGGCACCGGCGACTTCGACACGACCGCGAAGGACATGAACTGCGTGACCTACTTCAACAAGAGCATGATCGAGGCGTACCATCTCGAAAACCCCTACGAGCTGGTCGACAGCGGAAAGTGGACGCTTGACAAGCTGCGCGAAATGGGCATGGCGGTCATTCAGGACAGCAACGGCGACTCGAAGTGGGACGACAACGATGTGTACGGGCTTTTGGGTCATCAGAATATGCTGTATATCTATCTGATGTGCGGCTGCGGCGAATCCATCGTCACCAAGGACAAAAACGACATCCCCGCTTTCACCTTCAACAGCGAGAAATTCACGAATGCGTATCTGAAGGTCCTGCATCTGATCCACGACAACGGGGAAGGCTTCCTGTATGACGCCAACGTGAAGAGCAACACGAAGGGACTGAGCGACAACCACCGCGTCATGGAGATCATGTTCCCCGCCGATCAGGCGCTGTTCTGGGCCGAGGGCATCACGTGGGCGAAGGCGCTTCGTGAGATGAACGCGGATTTCGGCGTGATCCCGTGTCCGAAGTACGAGGAAAGTCAGGACGGCTATTACAGCATGAACAACGGTTCCTATTATGGCATGACGATCCCCGTGACCGTAAAGGACGCAGACCGTTCCTCGTTTATTCTGGAAGCGCTGAACGCGCTTTCCTCCGACACGGTCGCCGTCGCCTACTATGATCTGTATCTGAAAGGCAAGGGGACCCGCGACGAGGAGTCCGCACGAATGCTCGACATGATCTTCGGAAACGTGATCTACGATCCGTCCATCGTGTATTTTATCGGCAGGATCCGCCACAACATCTGCGCGCTTGCGCTGAACAACGACACCGGCATCCAGTCCTACTACGCCGAACAGGTGAACGTTCTGAACGACCTCGTAAACGGCATTGTGGAAGCCAACAGGTAAAGGAGGACCGATATGTCAAACGATTCCATCCGCATCCACCGCACCGAGGTGCTCTGCGCGGCTGCAGACACGCCCGAAGAACTTCGTTTTACAGCCGATTTTGTCTGCGCGGCGGACGATGCGCGCCCGGTTCTGCAGGCCGCCGTGGACGAGGCGGACCGTCTGCGTCTGAAATGCGTGCTTCTGCCGGGGACCTATGAGATCAATTCCTGCGGGGAGCGCAGTCCGCACGGCGGCGTCTGCTTCTGGAACCCGGAAAAGGCGGAACGCTTTTATTCGCAGAACCGCATCCGCTACCATGTTTTAGAGGGCGCGAACACGCCCATCGGCTGGTGGGAGGGGACGGTCATCACGATGGGACGGGACTTTTACGATTCCCTGTCCGACACGGAGCCGTTTTCGCTGTTCTATTCGGACGGCGGCGACCTGTTCGGCAGAGGGATGATCGTGCGGAATCTGATCGTCCGGCTTCCCGGCGCGAACAAGCCGGTCGTCGTCTTTGACGGCAGCACGTCGTCCGCCATCCGCTACGAGGACGACTGGGTGATCTCCTTCGACGTGCGGGAAGCGAATCTCGCCACGGCGGAGGGCATTCCGGTGCCGCATCCCGATTCGGCCGCGTTCCGGGGCTGCTGCGGGTCGAACTTCGGCTGCGTATGCTGGAAGAATCTGGCGGCGGAAGGCTTCGGTACAGGCTTTCAGATCGGCGGCGAACACGTATACTGCGAGAGTCTTGCTGCCATTTACAACCACTACGGCTTCACGTTTGACTGCTACAAGGGCAAGAGGACCTTTGACGCACCTGCGGACGCGCCTGCCGCCGGGATCGGCGCATATCCCATCGTCTGCGTGAATCTGCTGGACGAGCACAACATCCATATGCCGAGATTCGGCAATTCGAGCCACAACGGGAAAACGTATGAGACGAGCGCGCAGTCGATCACCATCCGCGGCATGAATCTCCAGTGGCCGACCAGCGCGCCGGGCTACACCGACCGCACCGCGCCGGATTTTCAGGATGGCCGGTATCGTGCGACGGAGGTCCAGCCGGGCAGCTGGCACGGTTCGATCGAATATGCGCTCGACCACACGACGCCGAAGAGCGGCGTTCATTTCACGGACGAGCCGTTCTTTGAGGAGAATCACGGGACGGGCATTCTGGCGCGGAATTTAAGCTATAAGCAGTAAAAGGCTTCGTCCCTGTCCTTTGATGAGGAGGGCAGGATACAGAAGACAAGGAATGACCGGGAACTCCCTGCCGCCCAGACAGCGGCAGGGAGTTTCGGATTTTTGGGAAAGGAACGGAACAAAAATCGCTCAGAGAGGTTGATAAACCGGACGGGACGCGCTATACTGAAAAGGATATCCTTCCTGTTTTGAAATGGTGCGCCGACATCGAACTTTTAACCGAGGAATTAGAGGACGAACTATTCCTCTACCCTCAGGATTACGAGGAAGGCAGACTAGACGGCATCCTGTGGGAAGGCGAAGGGGACGCGGTGATCCACGACCTGCTTGACAGCTATGATAAGGCAACACCGCACAAAGAACGGTAGAAAACTTCACAAAAATATGCTAAACTAAAGATATGAACAAACAACTGAGCCTGTCGTTTCTGCACGACGAATTAAAAGAAGTAAAAACGCATAAACGGGAATTTCTCGAAAAGA
>JAZRXB010000035.1:0-6584 GCA_045600005.1 Eubacteriales bacterium
TTCATGTTCTCCGTGCCGAACTGCCGCCACAGGATGAACAGCGAACGCTCCTCCGCACGCGGCGGGACGGTCTTCGGCGGCTCGACCGAAGCCGCTTCTTCGGCGGTCTTATAGCCCTTTTTCACGAGCCATTCGCGGAACGCGGCGACCGTGTAAGGGTTGTAGTCCGCCATATCGGGCGCGGAAAACGACGGCTCGTTGAAGACCTGAAAGCCGATCACGCCGTCAAGCGAGCCGTAATGCGCCGCCATCGTGCGCGTCGCTTCGTCCGCTTCGTCGTTTAGCTTCGGGAAGTTCAGCGTGTCGCCGACGAAGCCGTTGTAGTGCGCGTTCGGCAGCTCCTCGCCCGACGCGGTGATCCGCCGTCCTTCGGGATAATTGTTGAAATTCATCGTGTAGCCCTGAAGACGCACGAACATCGCCGTGTCGTGCGCGTCCGCTTCGGCGATCATCGCGTCGGTGAACGAACTGTCGTGGACGAAACGTCCGTCTTCCCAGTGCGAAGCGCCGTTCGCCGCCGTGCGGATGTGGTTGAAGCCCGCCGACGCGATGCCGGCGATGTCGCGCTTCATCTCGGCATAGCGGTCGACGCCGGGCGCGAAGGTCGTCTTTTCGGGGTGATAGGACGCGCAGTAGGACACGCCGAGCCCGATGGTCGGCTCGCCGTTATGATAGAGGACGCCGTTTTTTATGCTGTACATGATAACCTCTCCTTCCGGTCATGAAAAACCTGTATGGATACTATTATAAGCGTTCTTCCGCGTTTTGTCCATGCAGGAAACGACCAATTCCCTGCACAAAACGACCATCCGCTCTTGACAAACCGTCCGCGCCGCGCTATAATGAAAGCACCACCAATGAAAGGATCCGCCATGAAAATCCTTCCTCTTTCCGACCTTTCCTCGACCGAGGTGTGCGTCAGACGGCTGTCCTGCGTCGACCTCGTGCCGGTCAACCGCCGCTACCGTTCGGCGAACGGCAGATCGGTCAGCGGGCTTCTCTATTTTATCGAAGGGACCGCGCGCTTTTTCTGGGAGAGCGGCGAGGTGAACGTGTCCCCCCGTTCGCTCGTCTACCTGCCGGAGGGCTCGACGCACACCTACGAGGCGACCTCTGAGCGCGTGCATTATCTTCGCATCGACTTCCGCATGACCGACGCGGAGGGCGAACCGTTCACGTTCGGCGAACATCCCCTGCTCATCGCCGTCTGCGCCGACGACGAGACCGAACGTCTCTGCCGCGGCGTCCGCGAAGCCTTCCTGTCCGACCTTCAGCGGATGAAATCGCTCCTCTACGCCCTTTTTTCGCGCTTTGCCGAAGCCGCCGGTCAGGAAGCAGGGTCGGGCGCGCATGAAAAGATCGCGCCTGCGCTGCGTGAGCTTGACGTATCGTTCGCCAAGCCGCTCGCCGGACCGGAGCTTGCGGCGCTGTGCGGGCTGAGCGGGACGCATTTCCGCCGCCTGTTCCGCGAAGCGACGGGCGAATCGCCGACCGCCTACCGGAACCGGCGGCGCGTGACGGTCGCCTGTCGTCTGCTCGTCTCGTCGGACTGCACCGTGACGGAGCTGTCCGAACAGCTCGGCTTTGAAAGCCCGTATTATTTCAGCCGCGTGTTCCGCGCCGTGACGGGAACGTCTCCCACCGCGTGGCGTTCGGGCGGCAGTAAGGAAAGCGAAAACCTTCTCCCAAGATAAAAGCGCCTGACGAAAGAGTAGCAAACCTCGTTCGTCAGGCGCTTTGAGTGCGGAGTGTGAAGTGTGGAGTTTTGAGTGCCGCATACGCACGAAACGCATTCCGTACCGAAGACTATTCTCACGCGCCGAAGGCGCATTCCTCGCGCCGAAGGCGCATTTCACTGCGGATCATCCGGCAGGATGATCCGCCTCATGGCGGCGATCGCCTTGTTGTGCAGCGTTTTGACATAGGCGTAGGAAATGCCCAGCCGTTCGGCGGTCTCCTTGAGCGTCAGCTTCTTGTAGTACCGCAGAACGATCAGGTCGCGTTCGCGTTCCGGAAGACTTTCGAGCGCGTCGGCGAGCGTTTCGAGCGTTTCCGCGCTGCATATGTCGTCCTCGATCGAGCTGCCGTCATCGACCGTTTCGGGGATCTCGTCGATCACGCGGCGCGTCCGGTAGTAGTCGGTCAGCGTGTTGGACGTGATCGTGTAGATCCACGTCGAGACCGACGCTTTCTTCTCATCGAAGCGGTCGAGCTTTTCGTAGACCTTGAGGAACACGTTCGCGGCGACGTCCTCCGCCAGCACGGTATCGTTCACTTTTCCGCGCACATAGCCGAAGACCTTCGGGTAATAGACGCGGTACAGGTCGGTTTTCTGTTCTTCTGTCACGGCAGGCTCCTTAAATTTGGTTTGTGCTAACATTATACACCATTTTCCGCCGGATTGCAAGAGGAATTGACAAAAAATCAGCCGTTGTATTTCATCCTGCTCTCCGACCGCGGAAAAACGGTTTCCGGGAAACCCGGAAACCGTTTTTTAACTGTCATTTCAGACTGTCGAGCGCCTTGTAATAGTCCGCGATGGTCTGCTCCGCCGTGGTCTTCTTGGAAGCGTACCAGCTTGCGAAGTCCGCGCTCTTTTTCTCGACCGCGAGCGTGCTTGCCGTGTAGAACAGGTCCTTGAACCCGGCGGTCTGTCCGAAATAGGTCCCGCCGACGTCGTAGCAGAGCGTGTCCGACACCAGCTCCAGCATCTTTCTCGCGTCGTCGTCACGCGCCAGCTTTTCGCCGAGCAGGACGTTGTAATAGGTCGGGATAACGTCCTCGCGGCTCAAGAACGCTTCCAGCTCCATCACCGCCGCCGTGATCTCCGTGTTCGAGCCGACCGGCACGCACATCAGACCGCCCCAGTCGAGCGAGCGGTAATTTTCCTGGTTTTCGTCGTACTTCGGGTACGGGAGCAGCCCGAAATCGACCGGGCAGTCGCGCAGGTTCGTGATGTTCGAGATCGAATCGAGGTAGAATAAGACCCGTCCGCTGTCAAGGAGCAGATGCGTAGCCGTGTCCTTCTGCTGACCGAGATAGTTGACCTCCCGGTTCGTCAGATCGGACAGCACCTCGCAGATCTTCTGCGCCTTTTCGACGTTCATGTCGACGATCATCTTTCCGTCCGCGCCGCGTCCCGTGATGAACACGTCCGCGCCCGGCATGAAGCTGATGTACTTCGACGCTTCCCAGCACGATACGCCCCAGCGGTCGTCCTGATAGCTCATCTTCCCGTCGCCGTTCAGGTCGGCCTTGACCGACTCGGCGAGTTTGGCGAAGGCTTCGAGCGTCCATTTTCCGTCGTAAACGAGCTGATACGGGTCGTCCAGCTTGAGATCCGCGATCATCTGCCGGTTGAAATAGATGAGATAGGGCGACGGGAGCATGAAATCGTTGACCGCAAAGAAGGTCTTATCGCCGAACTTCAGATTCTCCATCTGCTCCGCGTTCCACCAGTCCGCCGTCCTGTCGATGTAGGGCAGATCGTCCAGATCCATTAAATATCCGCTCGACGACATCGACGCGATGCCGTTGATCGAGTGCGTCATCACCTGATCGATGCCGCTGTCGCCCGCCAGCACCTGCTCCTTCACAAGGTCGATCATTTCGTCCTTGTACGAGCCTCCGCCCTTGTACCAGTCGAACGTGATCTTCACGTTCAGCTCCTCCTCGACCGCACGGGTGCGGCGGTAGAGCGCGTCGTTCATCACGTCGCCGTTCTGGCTGTCGGCGTAGTAATACCATTCGCCCGTACCGGGCTGATAGGCTGCGCAGTGAAAGACCTTCCCGCCGAAGTCAAGCCCTTCGGGGAGATTCGCGCGGACGGTCGGAGCGGTCGTTTCGGCCGAGCCGTCCGCCGTCGTATCCGCATTGCCCGACGGAGCGGGTTCTCCGCACGACGAAGCGAAAAGAAGAAGTCCTGCCATTAAAAAAGTCGGAACACGCTTTTCCATGATGCACTTTCCTTCCTTCAATTATATATTTTTAATTATATATTGTTGATTCGGACCGGCGCGGCGTCCGCCTGACGCTCAGCTCGAGCTTTTCCAGTCTCACGGGACGATCCGCCCCGATCTTCACGTCGTTGAAGCCCTGCCGGATCAAAGCCGCGTCAACGGCAAAGACCAGCCGCCGCACCCTTACCTCGGCGCGTCTCCGGTCGGGACGATAACCCGACGCCCAGTCGACGCCGCGCGGCGGGATCGTCGCGTCAAGCAATCCTTCCTCCTCCGACCGGACGCAAAGTTCCCGCCCGTTCAGCGAAACGCTCAGCGCCGCGCCGTCGGCTTCGCTCAGAAGAACGGTCAGCCCGGCACACCGTCCGTCAAGCTCTCCCGCCGCGTGAAGCGGCACGTGCGCCGAACGGTCCACGTCGAGCGGGAGCGGCGCGTGAACGTTACGATTCGACAGACCGTCCGCCCACGGATATCCGCCCCGCCGTTCGGCGACAAACGTCCGGTCGCCTGACAAAACGCGCTCCCGGTCGCCGAATTCGCGCATCATCTCGTCCGAATGGTTCGGCGCAAAGTCGAGCAGCGACGGGATCTTGCAGTCCTCCGCGAGCTTCCGGCGGAGCGCTTCGGGCGACGTCCACCAGTTGAAGAGCTTCACGCCGTCGACTCCCCGCGCGTACCACGACGCGCATACGCCGCGCCAGACCTCGGCGGGCGGCAGCACGTAGCCGTCCGCCGCATGATGAAAGTCGAGCGTTGCATAGAGCTGAACGCCGTCAGACCGGTCGAGCAGTCTTCGCATCCCCTCGATATCGGGCGAAAAGCTCCGTCCTCCGGCGGTCACGCTGTCGATGAGGTTTTCGCCGAGCCACGTTTCGAGATCAACGCCGTCGGCTTTGCAGATCTCCGGCGTTTCGCCGGTGCGCACCGACAGCAGATAGGGATGACCGTTCTGTTTTTCGAGCCGGTCGAGAACGCCCCGCATCGTGCGCATGAAATCGGTCAGCGCACCGCGATTCTCCCATTCCGCGCCGTGCGGCAGGAAGGGCGTGTGGCGGCAGAGGTCGATCTCCAGCCCGTCCCAGTCGTATTTTTCCAGCAGCTCCGAAAGGACCGCCGCCTTGTATGCACGGACCTCCGGGTTTGCGAGATTCAATAACCCCAGCCCGCTCTCGCCCTGACGTTTCAGATATTCCGCGTACCACGCGCTGTCAAGCTGCCAGTCGGGGTGCGCGCGCTTGGCGGCGTAGTCAAGCTCGTCAAGACCGATATCGACTTCGGAAATGCGGTGGACGAGGATATTTTCAAGCCCGCGGCATTTCGCGCCGCGCGTCAGCTCACCCATCATGTCGAAGCCGCTTTCAAGCCACGGCTCAAGGATCTTCATCGTCCGGCGCGGCAGGATGCGGCTGTCGTACATCGCGTAGAAATCACCCGCAAACATGAAGTCCCAGTAAATGCCGTCGATCTGCGTCTTCTCCTCGTCGGGGTAGCCGAACAGGAATTTCAGATACGCCTCCGGCTCCATGCCGCGCATTTCGCCCTCGCCCAGCGCGTCGAGCTGCAAAAGGACGCGGCGCTTCCTGCGACGCGCTTCGAGCCGTGCCGCCGACGGTGTGAATGCTTCCATAAAAAACCTCCGAAAACAGTTGACAATAACGAACGTCCGTGGTATCATTATAGCAGATTCATCCGCCTGATTCCATAGCATTTATCATCATTCGTTTGACTTTTTCTAACATACAGGAGGCAAATATGACCGGGATCGTCCGCATCCTCACCTGCGGCAGACGCACGATCTACGCCAGACGTCTGAAAAACAACGCGCTCAAATGCCGCGTCTACCGTGTCCACGGCGGCGAAATGACCGTCAGCGACGGGCGTTCGTCCTGCCGCATGACCGCCGGGAACGTCTATCTTCTGCCGAAC
Organism: Eubacteriales bacterium; assembly: GCA_045600005.1. Lineage (GTDB taxonomy): Bacteria > Bacillota > Clostridia > Oscillospirales > CAG-272 > Flemingiibacterium. The sequence goes on from JAZRXB010000035.1 coordinate 5,886, forward strand.
AGCTACTGCGGCTCGCAGGAGGCGCCGTTTTTCGAGGGTCAGTTTTTCGACGTGAGCTACATCAGCTTCATTCCCGCCGAACCGATCCTGTTCGACGAGCCGGTCTGCTTCGCGCTTGATGAGCATCCCGCGCTGAAAAGCGTTCTGGACGGCTTCGACCTGTTTGTCGAGACGTATTCGGAGAAGCAGACGCCCGAAAATCTGGACGTTGTGATCCCGCTTCTGCAAACCGTCCTCGGCTTCATGAATCACGAAAAGCCCTTCCCCCGGCTCGCCGACCCGCGTCTGGAAGCGGCGCTCGCCTATCTTCATGAAGATCTGACGCGCCCGGTCACGGTGGAGGAGCTTGCGGCGAAGCTCTATCTGCATCCGAACTCGCTCATCCGGCTGTTCCGGGAAAATCTGTCGGTCACGCCGCACCGTTATCAGCTGCTCTGCCGTCTCGCGGTCGCGGAGAACCTGCTACGGAGCGGTTCGAGCGTGACCGAAGCCGCCGCCGAAAGCGGGTTCGACGACCTCAGTCTGTTTTCGCGCGCGTTCCGGAAAGCGTTCGGTCAGCCGCCGTCGGCGGTGCGCTCCCATCGACGCTGACGCATCGCGGCAGAATTGCCAACGGAAAACGAGCGGCGGAATCATCGGAATCCGAGCGCCGGAAGCGGCGAAAATCGAACGTCGGAAGCGGCGGAAGCGTATCCGCCG
>JAZRXB010000036.1:0-9435 GCA_045600005.1 Eubacteriales bacterium
TAAATTCGATAAGATCCGAAGAAAAATAAAACAGAATACCTTGTATTCGGTTTTATTTTTCATCCTTATGAATTTACAGTGATACCCTTGTATTCATTTTTGATCTTCGTATAGCTTTCAATATTGCCGACGTCGTAGCGGCTGCCGGGCATTTCCATTGCGTGGACCGGCGATTTTTCCGCGTGCCACGCGGTGAACGAGCCGGGCGCGTCCGGGCCGCAGCCGTCCGCGATGGCGTCGCCGAGCTTTTTGCCGTCCTCTCTCGTGTAGAAGTAGAACGGCGGGCAGCACCACTGCGTCTTCGGAACGGCGGGCTTTTCCTCCATGCCGGTCACAAGGTCGCCGTCCAGCTCGAGCACGCCGCGCTTCGGGAGAGTTTCCTTTTTCGGCTCCCAGTAGCGCATGACGCAGGAGGTCTTCTTTTCAAGGCAGTACGCGAGGAATTTCGTCAGGCTGAAATCCAGCACGTTGTCGCCTGCCAGCACCATCATGTCGTCGTCGATCCCCAGCTTTTCGATGGCGAAGCGGACGTCGCAGACCGCGCCCAGACGGGTCTCGTTGGTGCTGGTCCCGTCGTCGACGACGGTGATCTTCTGTTTCTTTTCCGCCGCCCATTTTTCAAAATGTCCGGCGAACTTATGGTTCGAGATGACGATGTATTCATCGATCTTCCCCGCCGTGTCAAGGTCGTCGACCAGCCAGTCCAGAATGGTCTTGCCGCCCACGTCGAGCAGAGGCTTCGGGAAGTTTTCGGTCAGCGGATACAGGCGCGTTGCGTAGCCTGCCGCCAGAATCAGACATTTCATATCGTTTTCCTGCCTATTATTATATTAGTCGATTGTAAAACTGCGTTTTACAATCGGTACTCGCGCTTATCACCGCAGACTAAAATTTATTTTTGTCTGCCGACAAAACTTTGTTTTGTCGGCTCTCCCCATGTCGGCGCGAGGGCTCGCCTTAGAGGTGTTTTTATGTCGGCAAAGCCGACATAAAACCGGATTTTATTATAACGTTTGTCATCTTAAAGCATGAAACAATCGGCTAATTATTATATTTCAGACTTCCTCAGAAAATCCGCCGTGTCCTCAGAGCTTTACGCCGTCTGCGCTGTGACAGATGTGCGCCGAATACTTCCCTTCGAGCTGAGGGAAGGCTTTTAAGTATTCGCGTTCGACCTTTTCGAGAATGCTCTCCTCATACGCCGGGTCAATGAGCGCCATGCAGCAGCCCTTGAAGCCCGCGCCGGAGAAGCGTCCGCCGTAGATGCCTTCGGTCCCGGTCATGATCTCATAAAGCCTGATCAGCTCGGGCGAGCCGGTCTCGTAATTATGGATGGACGACCATCCGCTCTCGAACGACAGCTTTCCGAACGTCTCGATGTCGCCGCGCCGCCATGCTTCGGCGCCCGCTTCGACCCGCTTATACTCGGTGTACCAGTGTTCCGCGCGTTTTCTCCAGTTTTCGGGCAGACGGTCCCGATACTGTTCATAGACCTCATACGGCACGTCCCGCAGGCAGGTCTCCTCGAATTTCCCGTACTCCATGCCGGAGAACGCTTTGAGGGCGTAGGCGGCGGAGCGGCACTCGTCCACGCGCATATTGAACTTGGAGGACGCAAGGCTGCGTTCAAGTCCCGAGAAGAAGATGGCGATCTCATACGGCTTCATGCCCGGCGCGGTCGGGATCAGCTCATAGCTGTCATCCTTCGTATCGAGGTACAGCAGCTGATTTTTCCGGCAGTAGACCTCGCAGGACTGGTCGAGCTTGCCGCAGGACACGCCGACGTATTGATTCTCCGCTTCCTTGGAGATGGTGATCATCTCGGCAGGCGTCAGGCGGATGTTGTTCAGCGCCGAAAGCGCCGACAGGAACGTGATAATGACGGACGCCGAGGAGGACAGACCGCCGATGGGCAGCTCGCCGTCGATCACGGCGCAGAGTCCGATCCGAAGCGGATAGCGTCTTTCCAGCGCGATGGTCGCGCCGCGCAGGTGGTCAGCCCAGTCGTTCTGTTTGGTCTCCGGGACCTCCGAGACGTGCCACTGGGCGCGTTTGGGGAACTGGAGCGACGAGATCTCGACCACGCCGTTCATCTTCGGTCCGTAGGCGATATAGATCCCCTTATCGATCGCAAAGCCGGTGATCCTGCCGAGCTGGTGGTCCGAATGCGCTCCCAGCGGGCAGATCCGGTAGGGTGTGAACGCGATGCTCTGCGGGGGCTTCTGGTAGGTTTCGATGAACACGTCGTTCACCCGGCGCGCGGCGTCGCTCGGCGTATAGCGGACGGTCGTTCCGACCGACTGCGCATCTTTTTTTTCTTCTTCCGCAGCTGTTCTGGTCCGTCCGTCCGGCGGCAGCTCGAGGTTATCCGGGATCAGCCACAGCTTCCCCTCTTTTTTCGCGCCGATCAGTCTGCCCTGACGGCAGAGCTGCGTGACGCGCCGCTCCTCGATCCCCCACCTGACGGCGGTTTCATGAACGTTCAGATAATTCATCTGATCAAAATCTCCTTACTATTTAGTCAACCGTCCAGTATTATACCACGTTTTTCAGGATATGTCAAGATATATCATGCTATTTCGAGATATTTGTCACTGTGCATTCTGCACGATCAGAATCTTTCCTTGATCATATCTTTTGACGACTCGTCGACCTTCTTCTTTTTGTCGAGCTTCATGGAGCTTTCGCCGGAGAGATACATCGCAAGAAGTCCGAGCAGAACGAAGCATCCCGCCGCAAGGATCAGATCGTGCAGCGCCGTTTTATATAAAAACGTGCAGATCGCCGCCGCCGTTTCCCCGCCGATCACCAGCGCCGCGAGATAGCCGATCACCGTCGCGCCGCCGGCAAACAGGCAGAATGCGATGCCGTAACCGTAAATCGTTTTCAGAATGTCCGATATTTTCTTCATTACTTTTTTCATATGATCTCCTTACAGTCCGAATACGGGCAGCCAGCCCATCAGGATCACGATCTGTAAAATAAACTGCGCCGCGACCCACCACAGGTCGTTCCGCACCGTCTTTCCGAAATCCGACTCCGCGATCCCCATTCCGGCGTACATACACAGCGCAAACGGGGGCGTGATGTTGCCCATCGCGCCGCATATGCAGGGCAGCATCGCCGCCGCGAGCAGCGGATCCATCCCGACCGCCGCCATCACCGTGATGAAAAGCGGTCCGAACATGACCGTCAGCGACGAACCCGGGATGACCATGCCGAGGAAACAGGTCAGCAGCGAGATCGCAGCCGCCATGCCGAGCTGATTCAGGCTTAACCCCATGATGAAGCTCTCCAGCTCCTCCGCCGCGCCCGCGTCGTCGAACAGCGAACCGATGATATACCCGAAAATGACGGTCGAGACGGTCGGGACCAGTCCCTTTATGCTCTTCGTTAAGGTTTCCGAGACCGCTTTGAAGCTCCTGATCTCTTTATTTTCCGAGATCATGACCGCGTAGAACGAAGCCAGACCCGCCGTGAACAATAGGATCGAGCTTGACAGATATTTTGCGCCCGACGCGCCCAGTCTTGCCGTGAAAAATCCGGCGTTCAGCACGGAATCCAGCACAAACGGCAGAAGAATGATGACCGGGAGCAGAAGACCTTTCCAGCCTTTCTTTATCACCGTCCGGAGGTCCGGGATGTCTTCCTTCGCCATCGGGCTGACATGACTGACCTTGCAGAAAAGGAAAACCATCAGCATACGTTCAAAAATGAACCAGAAGGACAGTCCCCACATGACCATCCAGAACTGTCCGGTCGTCACATCCGAATCGGGGTAGAGCGCCGCATAAGCGCCCAGCGCGCCGATGATGTTCGACGACGGCGGGATCATGTTGCCGAGACAGCTCGACGCGCCCTGAATGTTGGCGGCAAGCTCGGCGGGATACCCCGATTTCTTCATCGCGGGGATGGTGATGGTTCCGACCGCCATGACGTTGCCGGGACCGGAGCCGGAGAACGCGCCCATGAACGCACTGGCGATGACAGCCGCATATCCCGCGCCGCCGGTGATCCGTCCGAACAGCGCCAGAATGCAGGCGATGCAGTCGTCTAAGATCCCCGTCGCCTTGAGGATCTGCGACATGGCGACGAACACGATCATGGAGAACACAAGGCTGGAATTCATTCCGTCATAGATGTAATCGAACACGTTCCCCCACTTTCCCGTGACGGTGAGCAGGACGATCAGGCTGACAAGCACGCCCTCGTAGATCGGTCTCTTGAAAAGGATGAACCAGAGCCCGATCACGCCGAGCATGATAAGAAGATAAAGAACTGCAGATGGCATGATGGTTTGACCTTTCTTAATTCATTATGATTTCTATAATCTTTTCATTATAGCATTTTCCCATGAATGGGGTCTCCCGCCATGCGGCGGAAAACCCCTTCATGAAAAGGCAGGGCTTATTCGGCTTTCTTCTTTTTGTTTTTCCAGTATCTGATCGGATTCACCCAATTTGCGTCGCCGTTCAGGTAGATCTTCAGGAACGTGACCAGCGTCGTGATGGTGCCGAGCTTGATCAGAAAGACGTAGAACGTCTTGTAGATCCATGTACACATGGCAGTCGCCGTCTCGCCGCCGACAATGAACGCGGCTGCGTAGCCGAGGAAGCCGAGAGCGCCTCCGAACAGGCAGATGAAGAACGAAATACCGATCAGAACGTCCAGCACGGACGCGATCTTATGACAGACTTTCTTGAGGTTTTCCATATCGCACCCTCCTTAGAGACCGAGGATCGGCAGCCAGCCGAGCAGCACGATCACTTCGAGCAGATACTGCACCGCGACCCACCACAGGTCGTTGCGGATGGTTTTTCCGGGGTCGGATTCCGCGATCGACATACCGGCGTACATACCGAGCGCGAGCGGAGGCGTAATGCCGCACATGACGCCGCAGAAGCAGGGCAGCATCGCCGCGACCATGACGGGGTTGGCGCCTTCAGCGTAGAACAGGCTGATAAACAGCGTGCCGAAAATGGAAACGAGGGACGAACCGGGGATGACCATGCCCATGAAACAGGTGATCAGCGGGATGACCAGCGCCAGACCGACTCTGCCCATCCGGAGCGTTTCGAGGAACGCGCCAAGCTCGGTGGTCGCTTCGATATCGGAGAACAGCGCGCCGATCATGTAACCGAACAGGCAGGTGCCGACCGTGGTCGCAATGCCCTTCGAGCTGCCGCTCATCATTTTGATCAGGTTCGGAAGGGATACTTTCTTCTTATCCTTGAACAGCATGACGACGATGGCGAAAAACGCGGCGATGCCTGCGACAAAGAACAGCAGCGAGCTGGAATAGTTCTTCGCGCCGGACTTGCCCAGACGGTCCACGAAGACCGCCATCTCCGGGAAGGACGTCGTATTGTTGAAGAAGAAGTCAATGATGAACGGAACCAGAATAATGACCGGGAGAAGCAGTCCCTGCCATTCCTTGCGGAAGGTTTCTCTGATGCTCGGGATCTTGTCCGGCTCCATCGGTCTGATCTTATAGTATTTACAGAACGCGAAAACCGTCAGAAGTCTTGCGAGAATGAACCAGAGCGAGCATCCCCAGCAGACGACCCAGAACGAGCCGATCGCCATCGTGTCCTCCACGCCCTGCGCCGCCCAGAAAGCGGTCAGCGCGCCCAGCGCGGCGACGATGTTGGAGGAAGGCGGGATCATATTGCCGAGATAGCTTGAGTTGCTCTCGACGTTGGCGGCAAGCTCGGCGGGATAGCCCGATTCCTTCATGGCTTTGATCGTAATGACGCCGGTCGACATGACGTTGCCGGGACCGGAACCGGAGAGCGCGCCCATGAAACCGGACGCCACGACAGCTGCGTAGCCCGCGCCGCCGGGCAGTCTGCCGAGCAGAGCGAGAATGAGGTTGACCGCGCCGTCGATGATCTTTGTCTTGGTCATGATCGCCGACATACAGATGAAGACGATCATCGAATAGAGCAGCGAGGTTTCAAGACCCGTCTGGATATAATCCCAGAGATGACCCCACGTACCGGTCACTGCCACCAGCACCAGCATGGAAACGCCCATGGATTCCCAGATCGGACGTTTCAGCAGGATGAACCACAGACAGATGACCGCCAGCATGATGAGAAGATACACGATCGACATTGGCATAGCGTTTGAGTCCTCCTTATGAATATAATAATGAAATGCCTATATCCATTTGAAACATTGGGGCGATTCACGCCTTTTCGCGTTTCACGCCCGGAATATTTCAATCAGATCAAGAATGGGTTTGGTGGGAACCAGTTCCCTGCGCCAGATCACCGCGACGTCCCGCATGGCGGTCTCCTGCACCAGCGAGAACAGCGCGGTCTGTCCGCTGTCCGAACCCGGACCGGTCAGACCGGACGGGACGAACGACGCGCAGACGCCCGACGAGACCACCGAAAGCAGCGCTTCGTTGCTGCTGACCTCGACCTTCTGCCGCACGGCGACGCCGTATCGGCGGAGAAGCTCGTCCGTCGCGTTCCGCATCGGCATGAACTCGGACAGCATGGCGAACGGCTGATGCTCTGCGAGCTTCAGATCGACCGCCGGGAAGGAACGGTGTTCCATCGGTTTCGCGTTCTCCGTGAGACGGCGGCAGAAATCGGTCGAGCGGTCGACCGCGATCAGGATCTCCTCTCTGCGGATCGGCACGACGGAAAAGAGCTTATCGTCGACCGGAAGCGCGATGACGCAGAGATCGAACTCTCCGTGTTCCGCCGCGTCGATGAGATCGTGACCGGATTTTTCGATCACGACAAGCTGCATATCGGGATACAGCCGGTCGAAGGCTTTCAGCACGCGCGGCATCATGTGGACGCTGCGGTAAGGGGAAATGCCGACCCGGATGGTCCCGCCGCGGTACTCCGCCAGCTCGGATAAGCGGTTCTCCATCTGATGCTCGAGATCGAGGATCTTCTTTCCCGCGTCGATGTAGATCCTTCCCGCGTCGGTCAGCCTGACCTCGGTATTCAGCCGTTCGAACAGCGGCGTTCCCACCTGCTTTTCGATGTTGCGTATATACTGGCTCAGCGACGGCTGAGAGATTCCGAGTACCTCCGCCGCGCGGGAGAACGAACCCTCGCGCGACAGAACAAGGACATATTTCAGTTGTTTCAGGTTCATGACGGATTGGATTCTGTTTTACCAGGGAGTTAAATCGGTCAGCAGATCATGACGCATCATGTCTTCGCCGCGGGCGCTGATAACCTTCAGACTGTCGTTTGCCAGTCTGTGGCGCTCTGCCATTTCCTCAAACGAATCTCCCTCGATCGTAAACCCGGCAATCCGGTCACCGCTGTTGGCAATGGAATCGAATTCCGCGCCCTTCCATTTGAACAGATAGTAATCCGAAATCACACCGGCTTCTTTCATTTCCTCAAAGCCTTCCAGATGATCGAACACGCCCGGCTTGCAGTAGATGAAATCGTTGATAAGATAACGATGCCGCCGCGCCGTCTTCACGACATGAGGCTTTTCGCCGAGCGTCAGATCGACGACCGCCCCGACCACATCGAATCCGGACGCCTTTCGGATCAGAAGGTACTTTACGCCTCCTCCGGTCCGGGCGCTGAATTCGATGACAAATGCGTTTTTCCCGTCTGAAAGCATCTGGATCAGCATCGGCGTATTTTTCAGTCCGAACGAATCCGCGATTTTCTGAACCGTTTCTCCGATCTGCTTCTCCAGCTCTTCGCTGATCCCCGCCGGATTCAGCGAACGGAAGATCACGAACTTCTCGTTGTCTCTGATTTTTTCGCTGACGGAGATCGAGAGGATTTCCGCCCGTCCGTCATCGACATAAGCGTCGACGGTCAGTTCGGTTCCTTCAATAAATTCCTCGACGATAGCGGTATGCGTGCGGCTCATAGCCTTGGCATTCTCAAAGGCTTTCCGGCACTCCTCTGTATTCTGTACCTTTATGACGCCCTTGGAGCTGTTGCAGTCGACCGGCTTGACGATCAGCGGATAATGGAAATCGCTGATTTTCCCGCAGTCGAAGGTATCCATCACGATATGTCTGGCAGTCGGGATGCCGTTTGCGGCGAAAACATCCTTCATATACTGTTTGTTCGTCACATTCAGCGCGGTCCGATAATCCAGATAGCACGGCAGCCCCAGCTCCTCCGACACTCTCGCCACAGTCAGCAGCGCCTGATCCGTGCAGACCGTGATCAGAAAATCCACCTTTTCGGCGACGGCAACGCCGCGGATCGCATCAACATCGAGCGTGGAAACCTGATAAAACCGGTCTGCATACTTTTTCGCCACCGGCTCTTCATTCCAGTCGGCAAGCACGACCTCGATATGACGTTTTTTCAGTTCCTCGATCAGCGCGATCTGAGGATATCCTCCTGCCAATACCAATGCTTTCATAATCCGTTACCTGTTCCCGTACATCTGATCATAATACTTGACATACTCGCCGGACGTGCATTCGTTCATCCAATCCATGTTGTCCTTATACCACTGAATGGTCAGCCTGATGCCGTCTTTGAACATCGTCTTGGGCAGCCAGCCCAGCTCGCTGTGGATCTTCGTCGGGTCGATGGCGTAGCGCCGGTCGTGTCCCCTGCGGTCGGCGACGTGGGTGATGAGGCTCTCCGGCTTGCCCAGCTCGGAAAGGATGATCTTCACGATCTCGATGTTCGCCTTCTCGTTGTGACCGCCGATGTTGTAGACCTCGCCCACTCTGCCCTTTTCGAGGATCAGCAGGATCGCTTCGCAGTGATCCTCGACGTAGAGCCAGTCGCGCACGTTCAGCCCTTCGCCGTAAACGGGAAGCGCCTTGTCATGGCTTGCGTTGTTGATCAACAGCGGGATGAGCTTTTCCGGGAACTGATACGGGCCGTAGTTGTTCGAGCAGCGGCTGATCGTCACAGGCAGACCGTAGGTCCGGTGATACGCCAGCGCCAGCAGGTCGGCGGAAGCCTTCGACGTGCTGTACGGGCTGGACGTGTGGATCGGCGTGTCCTCGTGGAAGAACAGGTCGGGTCTGTCGAGCGGCAGATCGCCGTACACCTCGTCGGTGCCGACCTGATGGAAGCGCTCCACGCCGTACTTGCGGCAGGCGTCCATCATGACCTGCGTGCCGAGGATGTTCGTTTCGAGGAAGATGCCCGGATTCTCGATCGAGCGGTCCACATGGGATTCTGCCGCGAAGTTGACCACGACGTCCGGCTTCTCGGCATCAAAAATCTTAAAGATTCCTTCTCTGTTTCGGATATCTTCCTTATAGAATCTGAAATTCGGATTTTCCATCGCCTTGTTCAGCGTATGGATGTTGGCAGCATAAGTCAATGCTGACAATACTTGCATCCTATGCGCAGGAAGAAAGCCGATCAGTCAGCGAAAATCAGATATGGCGGGTACATCGCAATTTTGAGCAAGGGAAGCCCTGGAACACAACGATGCTCGGTTATCGGTACAAAGACGGAG
>JAZRXB010000037.1:0-2345 GCA_045600005.1 Eubacteriales bacterium
CCTCGGAATCGGTCCCGAAGTCGAGATATTTCACGCCGAGCGCGTCGAGATGCTTCCTGATTTCTTCCTTCAGCGCGTATCCGCCGTGGTCGCAGGCGATGGCAAGCAGTTTTTCCATGATTTTTTCTTCCTTAATTATAATAGCTCGCTGATGAGAATGATTCAGCGTTTCTTTTTTATCATAACGGCGTTAATTCTGTCCGAGCTTTTCGAGCCGTTCGCGTTCCGCCTGCGGCGCGCGCAGGTATTTCGGCGAAAGCGCGCGGTCGGTATAGACCGACGGGTCGGGCGCGGCGCGGTAAACCCGTTCGGCGCAGAGCGCGACCGAAAAGGCGTTCTGCGGGACGAGCAGCGCGGGCGTATCGACGATGCGCGGCGCGAGCGGGCGGTCGGCGAAATACCGATGTGCGAGCGCGTATCCGTCGCCGACAAAGCGGACGTTCCCCGTGAAGCCTTCGAGCAGCGTTTCAAGCGCATCGAGCGGGATCAGCGCGTCGTCGGTCAGACGCTTCCCGTCCCGGAAAACGGCGGTGTAGACCTGCGAGCGGCGCGCGTCCATGACCGGCACGACCAGCTCCCCGAACCCGGCGAGGTTTTCGGCGAGCGCTTCGAGCGTCGACACGCCGACGCAGGGGCCCCCGGTCCCGAACGCCAGCCCCTTCACCATGGCGACGCCGATGCGCACGCCGGTGAACGAGCCGGGTCCGACCGACACGGCGAACAGTCCGACGTCCTCCGTCCCCTTCCCGGCGTGCCGGAGCATTTCGTCGACCATCGGCAGGAGCGTTTCGGAGTGGGTCAGAAGTCCGTTGACGGTCGACAGCGCGGCGAGCCTTCCGTCCTCGGAAAGGGCGCAGGTCGCCGTGTTCGCAGTGGAGTCAACAGCAAGAGTCAGCATTTATTCTTCCTTATATTATATATGGGTGATCGTCCGGGCAGACGGCGTGCGATGTGCGTCTCCGGCGCTGTGCGTCTCTGCACTTTGCGTCTCCGGCGCTTTGCACGGCGGTCGGTCCCCGACGCGGCTGACCGTGATCGTGCGGACGTTCTCCCCGGTCTTTTCGAGCGTGACTTTCAGATACCGTTCGGGCAGCGCATAGCCGATATGCTCGGTCCATTCGGTGATCAGCACGCCGCCGCGCGCAAAATAGTCGTAAAATCCGATCGAATCGAGCGAATCCTCGTCTTCGATGCGGTAGAGGTCAAAGTGGAACAGCGGCTTTTTCGTATCGGGCAGTCCGACGCCGTACTCGTTGACGACGGTATAGGTCGGGCTGGACACGAACGCGCCGGGCGTCAGAAACGCCGCCGCGCCGCGCGTGAAGGCGGTCTTCCCCGCGCCGAGGTCTCCGTACAGCGCGATCAGATCACAGCCTTCGCCGAGCGCCAGCTCTGCGGCGGCGAAACCGACCGCCTCGGTTTCCTCAGCCGAGACGGTCGTTTTCGTGAAAAGGATCGTTTCCAAATCAGAACAGTCCGGTGATCCTGCCTTCGTCGTCCACGTCGATCTTATAAGCGGCGGGAGCCTTCGGCAGACCAGGCATGGTCAGGATCGAGCCGGTCAGAACGACGATGAACTGTGCGCCGGCGGAAACTCTGACTTCGCGGACGGTCAGCGTGTAGCCGGTCGGACGGCCGAGCTTTGCGGGATCGTCGGACAGCGAATACTGCGTCTTCGCCATGCAGACCGGGTAGGTCGAGAAAGCGGGGTCGAGAGCGGCGATCTCGGAGATCTGCTTTTCGGCGTTCGCCTCGTAGACGACTTCGCCCGCGCCGTAGATCTCCTTTGCGACGGTCTCGATCTTTTCCTTGATGGAAAGCCCGTCGGCGTAGAGCGTGTGGAAGCTGTTCTCCTTTTCGCAGGCTGCGACGACCTTTTCGGCAAGCTCGCGTCCGCCTTCGCCGCCCTTGGCAAAGACTTCGGAGAGCGCCATGTCAGCGCCGTGCGCTTCGCAGAGCGTGCGGACGAGCGCCAGCTCCGCGTCGGTGTCGGAGTCGAAGCGGTTGAGCGCGACGACGACCGGAACGCCGTACTTTCTGAGGTTGTCGATGTGCGCTTCGAGGTTGACCGCGCCCTTTTTCAGCGCTTCGAGGTTCTCGGTCCTGAGGTCGGTCTTTGCGACGCCGCCGTTGTATTTGAGCGCGCGGACGGTCGCGACGAGGACGATGGCGGAGGGAGTCAGACCCGCCTTGCGGCACTTGATGTCGAGGACCTCCTCTGCGCCGAGGTCAGCGCCGAAGCCGGCTTCCGTGATGGCGTAGTCGCCGAGCTTGAGGGCGAGCTTGGTCGCGCGGACCGAGTTGCAGCCGTGCGCGATGTTGGCGAACGGACCGCCGTGAACGAG
>JAZRXB010000038.1:0-15789 GCA_045600005.1 Eubacteriales bacterium
CGACAACATCACCATCGGCGGACGGCTCGTGCCGCATCTCCTCTATGAGGACGACAGCGTGGATTTTCTCTGCGGACCGTTCTGCTACTTCCCCGTCTCGCGCAGTCTCACCGGCGTGACGATGCAGCGCGCGCTGCTCGAATCGAACCGTCTGCGCGGAATGCTGTGGCTGACCGAGATGGACCGTCACCCGGAGGGCATTCACGTGTCGCCCGGCGGCACGCCCGAATTTCGTGACGCGAACATCGCGGCGCTTCGGCGCAATACGATCCAGCCGCTTGCGGCGGGTCAGGGCTTCTGGTACTATGACCACCGCGTCGCGCCGATCGTCACCGACCCGTCGACGAAGGATTCGTGGGCGGTCAGCGCCTACCGCAAAAAGGGCTGGTGGGATTCGCCCGACATGATGCGCGAGATCGCGTCCATTCAGCGCGTCGCCGAACGCATCGCGTCGCGCGACTACCGTCCCGCCGCCGACGTACTGCTCGTCTACGATACCGATTCCTATTTCGACACGGCGAAAATGGCGGACGAGCCGGTGAAGCTGATGGAGGGTCTGTCCCGTTCGGGCGTCGTTTACGACTGCATCTACGCGCGGGAGCTTGCGCTCTGCGATATCGAGCGCTATCGTCTCGTCGTGTTCGTCAGCTGCTTCACGATGACACAAAAGCAGCGCGAAGCCTATCGCAGCCGCACGAAAAACGCGCTCCGCGTCTGGCTGGGCGCGCAGGGATACTGTGACGGCGAGAGCCTGTCGGCGGAAAATCTGTCCGCGTCGGTCGGCATGACGCTACGCCGCACCTCGGCGCGGACCGTCACACATGACGGCGAAACGGAAACGCTTTCCGAAGCGCTCGCCCCGTATTTCGCGGTCTGCGACGCTTCCGCCGAACCGCTCGGCTTCTGGGAGGACGGCGCACCCGCCGGCGCGGTCAGAGGAAACGACGTCTGGCTGCCGCTCGCATACATCCCGAAGGCGCTCATACCGAAGCTGTTAAGCCGGGCGGACGTGCATATCTGGTGCGATTCGGACGAGCCGGTCGCGGCGGGCGGAGGGATCGTCTCGGTGAACTGTCAGCGTCCCGGCATCCGCACGCTGACCCTGCCGGACGGGCGGAAGCTCACTGTAAGATCGGACGGCTTTGAAACGCCCGTGTTCGACCTTGACACCGGCGAGCGTCTGATATGACCGTTTTTTCAACAGATCTGTGAGGAATCCAATATGAAAGTCAACATTTATCAGCTGATCGAGGGCGCGAAGGCGGCGCGCGGCTCGACCGTCATCATCGACGTGTTCCGCGCCTTTTCGGTCGAATCCTGCTTCTTTGCGTGCGGCGCAAAGACGATCCTGCCGGTCGGCGGCGTCGACGAAGCCTTCCGTCTGAAAGCCGAACATCCCGATTATATCCTTGCGGGCGAACGCCGCGGCGCGATCCTGCCCGGCTTCGACTGCGGCAACTCTCCCGCCGCCGTCATGAGACTCGGCGCGGGGGATCAGCTCAGCGCCGGGAGCAAGAGCGGCACAGCCGGTATTCCCGGCTTCGGGAATACCGGCTCCGGGAGTACCGGCACTGGGAGTACCGGCACCGGAAATTCCGGTACCGGGGGGATCGGCACGGAAAAAAACGGCGCGGCGGGCAGGACCGTCGTCCATACCACCAGCGCCGGTACGCAGGGCATCGCGAACGCTTCCCACGCCGACGAGATCCTCGGCGCGTGTCTGATGAACGCCAGAGCGACCGCCGCGTACCTGAAAAGCCGTGCGCCCAAAGAGGTTTCGCTCGTCTGCATGGGGCTTGAAGCGAAGGCTCCGACCGAGGAGGACACGCTCTGCGCCGAATACATCCGCGAGCTTCTGCTCGGCGCGGGACCGGAAGGTCCGCTCGACCTGCCCGCCGAAATCGAAAAGCTGCGCCATACGAGCGGCGCGAAATTCTTCGACCCAGCCCAGCAGAACGTTTTCCCGGAGGAGGATTTCCACCTCTGCGTGCAGGTCGACCGCTTCCCCTTTGCGATGCGGCTCGACGAAAACGGCAGGATGCAGAAGATCGACGTTCTCTGAACTCATAATGAAAAACTGCGCTGATCTGTCAGAATCAGCGCAGTTTTCTTCATTCTGCCTTTAATCGTCCGTTTCCTCAGTGCGCGCGAAGGACAGCACGCGAACCTCGCTCCCGTCGAGCGTCAGCGTCAGCTCGCGCGGCATTTCCGGCGTGCCGTATTCCTCCGGGTAAAGCCGAAGCGTCACATCGACCGGCGAGCGGCTCAGGTTGACGGCGAAGACATGGACCGTTTTCCCGTCCTCCGACTGCCACGACGCGCTGAGGATCTGCCGGAGTCTGACCGACGCGCCGCCGAGATCGGTCGACGCGACCGGTTCGAGCGCCGTCTGAACGGCGGCGGGACGAAGCAGTCTGCCGAAGTCGAACGTCTGCTCGTACTCCGCGCGGAGCGACACGATCTTTTTGAGGAAACACATCCGCTCGTCGTTGTACAGCACACAGGCGTTCAGCCAGCCGAGCTGCTGACCGAACAGCAGGCTTTCGGCAAGATGGAAGCGGAAATAATCCTCGTCGTCCCGCCGTGCGCCGTCGGTGTAGCGCCCGATCATCTGGATATACCCCGCGTAGATGCGGCTGAACGCCGGCACATAGTCGCCCGACGTCCAGAACCACGTTAAGAATCCGTCGAACGATCTCATGTACGGCTCGGCGTGGCATTCGGTGAAGTAGAAGGAATCGGCGGGCCTGTCCTCACCGATCTCCTCCATCATCCGGTTCCAGCCCTCGACCCAGTACGAGCCGCCGCCGGGCAGATGTCCGTGCGAATGGGACATACAGACCTCCGCCGCGTGCGCCGCGATCTGGTCGAAGTAGACGCCGTCGACCGGATAATCCCGCTCGATGCCGCGCGTCACCTCGCGTATGATCTGCCGCCAGCGGGCAAAGGTCGGACACATCGGCACAAGTCCGGTCTTCGCGCCGCTTTTCTTGATCTGCGGATACTGATAAACGAACGGCTCGCCCGCTTCGTTCACTGCCGCGCCCAGCCTGCCGGTGTTCGCAAAGTTCTCCGCAAAGCCCTCGTCCGCGTCGTCCTTCTCCCAGCTGAGCGCGTTGATGTAGGGGAACGCCAGAACGCCCGCTTCCTTCAGGCGGCGCAGACCATCGGCGAAGCGTTCGCGTCCGGGCAGAAAATGCGGATAGTCGATGTTGAACGGAATTTCGTGCCAGTTGTAAATATGATACGCGACCGGCTGACCGAGCGCTTCGGCAAGCCCGATCGGCGCTTCGTACCAGTAGTTTTCGCCGTAGCGCTCCGAAACGGCGGCGAGCGTCATCGGACGCGCGTCTCCCTGCTCCGGCGAGTTCGGGATGTAGTCGGCGACCCAGAAGCCGATCTTCCGGAAGCGCTCCGGCGTGTCGGGACGTCCGAACGCGGGGAGCCATCCGGCTTCCTTTTTCACGAACGCTTCGTAGATCCTCGTCGCGTCGAACCAGTCGCCCGCGAACGCCTGCCAGCGCATGACGCCTGCGGGTGCGAACGAATTCGCGGCAAGTCCTGCGCCGACGGCGGGACAGGACGCTTCAAAACGGACTGCGCCCCTCTCACCGGCGAGCTTAAATTTTTTGACCGCGCCGCTTCCGTCGTGAACGCCGGCATAAAGTCCGCCGCCGTCCGTCCAGAACGCATGATACGCCATGCACGCCCGGTGCGACGGGTAGACCGTCGATGTCCGAAGCCCGTTCAGCGTATCTCCGGTCAGCACGCGCCCGCTTTCCTCCGGGACGAAAACCGACAGCCCGTCCTCCCGAACGACCGCCATCGACGGATAGCCGACGCTCATCACCGACGCGGTTTGGCAGTCGTTCGTCACCTTCACCCGCCACGAAATGCCGGACAGATCGACGGCTCCGCAAAGCGAGACGGTCAGCTTTCCGTCCGTGCCGGGAACCGTGAGCGAGACCGACAGATCGCCGCCGTCCTCCCGCAGAACGACCCGCTCGAACCCGGCGCGGGAATCGAGCTGACTTGTCAGCCCGCTCGTAAGATCGCGCCAGACGAGCGTGAACAGCGGGGACGGTGCGAGCGATACGCCGCCGAACCTTCCCGATACGACCGATACGCCGTCTTCGACTGCTTCCAGCGTCAGCTGCCACGACGGACGGCAGATCGAAATCCTCATTGTCAGACCTTCTTTCCGAATCGAAACTTTTCTTCATTATTTATTATACAGCCGGAAAACGCTTTGTCAAGTCTTTTTTCGCACGTTCCGCCCCTGTTCCGCCGACAATTCGGGATTCGCCTGTCAGGTGAATTCCGAATTGTCGGCGCGATGCCCACACGGCGGGATACTCACACAGTGGGATGCCGCGATAAAAAACCTTCCCGGCTGCCGGGAAGGTTTTTTATCTGATTTATCTGGTCGTCTGTGCTTCGACGAGGCTCTTTCCGCAGTAGATCCTGCGGAGCTTCGGCTTTTCGATCTTGCCGGTGGGGTTGCGCGGCACGTCGGGGAAGATGATCCTGCGCGGTCTCTTGTAGCGCGGCAGTTCCTGACAGAACTGGTTCACTTCGTCCTCGGTCAGCGTCATGTCGGGCTTGACCTCGATGATCGCCGCGGCGATCTCGCCGAGACGGTCGTCCGGCAGACCGATGACCGCGACGTCCTTGATCTTGTCGTGCTTGCGTAAAAAGTCCTCGATCTGGACCGGGTAGAGGTTTTCGCCGCCGGTGATGATGACGTCCTTCTTGCGGTCGACTAGGTAGATGAAGCCGTCCGCGTCGCGCTTCGCCATGTCGCCGGGATAGAGCCAGTCGTCCTTGAGGATCTCGGCGGTCGCCTTTTCGTTCTTGTAGTAGCACTCCATGACGCCCGGTCCGCGGACGATCAGCTCGCCGACTTCTTCAGGTTCTTCCACTTTTTTACCGTCGGACGAGACGATCTCCGCCTCCCACAGGTAGCCCGGCACGCCGATGGCGCCCACCTTGTCAATGTTCTCCACGCCGAGGTGTACGCAGCCCGGACCGATGGATTCGGACAGACCGTAGTTCGTGTCGTACTGATGATGCGGGAAGACCTTCTTCCAGCGGCGGATGAGAGACGGCGGCACAGGCTGTGCGCCGATGTGCATCAGTCTCCACTGGTCGAGACGATAGTGCGAGAGGTCGATGTCGCCGCGGTCGATCGCGTCGAGGATATCCTGCGCCCACGGCACGAGCAGCCAGACGATGGTCGCCTTCTCCTCGGAAACGGCGCGGAGGATCCATTCGGGCGATACGCCTTTGAGGATGACGGCGCGCGAGCCGGACAGCAGACTGCCGAACCAGTGCATTTTCGCGCCGGTGTGGTAGAGCGGCGGGATGCAGAGGAAAACGTCGCTGCGGGTCTGACCGTGATGATTCTGCTCGGTGCGGCAGGAATTGATGAGCGCCTTGTGCGCGTGCAGGATCGCCTTCGGGAAACCGGTCGTGCCGGACGAGAAGTAGATCGCCGCGTCGTCGTCCTCGTCGTATTCCACAGCGGGCGCAATGGACGAGCAGCAGGTCACGAGCTTATCGTAGCTGTCGGCGAACGCGGGAACGTCCTTGCCGACGAAGAAACGGTTCTGAATGAGCGGCAGGTCCTTGTAGACCGCTTCGACGCGCGTGATGAATTCCGGCCCGAAGATGAGGACCGACACGTCGGCAAGCTCTGCGCAGTATTTGATCTCGTCTGCGGAGTAGCGGTAGTTCATCGGAACGGCGAGCGCGCCGGTCTTGAGAACGCCGAAGTAGATCGGCAGCCACTCGATGCAGTTCATTAAGAGGATGGCGACCTTATCGCCCTTTTTGACGCCGCGCGTCAACAGGAGATTGGCGAAGCGGTTCGCCCTGACGTCGAAATCCTTCCATGTCAGCTCGCGGCGGTACTTTTCGCCGGGCGTCGCTTCGATCAGAGAAAACTCGCGCCAGGTCATGTTGGGGTTGGGCTGGTTCGCCGGATTCAGCTCGACGAGCGCGACCTCATCGGGGTATAGCTTGGCATTTTTTTCGAGAAGATCGGTAATAACCATGACAAAAATCCTTTCGTAATCGTCTGTCGGGAAAACAAAAAGTCCCCGACTGTAAAAACAGCAGAGGACGGAAAATTCCGTGGTACCACCTCAATTTGCCGCGCCCTTACGGACACAGCCTCGACAGGCACTGACGATGCCCTGACGCAATAACGCGCGTCCCGCGTCGCAGCCTACTGCCGGCTTCCCGGTTTCGGTGCGCTGCTCCGAAGCTGTATTCACGAAAGGACGCTTTGTGACTCGCACCGACCGTCACTTCTCTGCGAAAGCCTTCCCTCACGCTACTTCTGCTCCATCACTGCATTTAGATAGAACCATTATATCACCCCGAACGCGGTTTGTCAAGAGAAAAAGCGAAAAACCGTCCGAATCTTTGCAAAAAAAAGGGAAAACTGCCGCCGCGCGGCGGGAGGTTTCGCTAAGACGTCAGTGCTTTCTCGTGTAAACGCAGCCGGCGCAGGCAGCGGCTGCTGCCAGAACCAGCAGAGCGGAAGCGTCTGCGGTCTTCGGAGCGGTCGTCGCGGATGCTGCGGTGGTGGTGGTCTTCGGAGCGTCTGCCTGAACTTCCTTCGCGGAGAAGGTTATGTTCTTGAACAGCGAACCGTTGTTGTCAACGCCGGGGGTGATGCCCGCGATGGTACGGGTCGCGTTGGAGCTTGCGCCCATCGTCTTATCGGAGTCGTACATGAGGTTGAAGCCGACCTCGGAACCGGTCTTGACGCCTTCCTTGAAGCCGAACTTGAATTCAGCCGTGAAGGTCTTCGCGTTCTTGTCGACGGTCACCTTGTAATCAGCGTCGCCTGCGGCGGACTTAAGGGAATACCAGATCTCGCCGGTGAACCAGGTTCTGTACTTCCAGCAGTCGCTCTGGGAAGCAGCCTTGTTGGTCCAGTCGAACAGGACTTCAAGACCGGTGGTGTTCCAGGAGTTGCCTCCCGCATAGGTCTGGTTGTAATCGCCGAGCGGATATGCGCTCTTGCACTCAACCAGAACGTAAACGTTCGAGCCGTCGTGCAGCAGCGAAACGACCGCGCTGGAATCGCCCTTGGAC
The DNA here is from genome assembly GCA_045600005.1 of Eubacteriales bacterium. GTDB lineage: Bacteria > Bacillota > Clostridia > Oscillospirales > CAG-272 > Flemingiibacterium. Next base: position 7,108 of record JAZRXB010000038.1, read on the forward strand.
GCATCGTTGAAAGGCTGCGTGTTGATCTTCAGAGCCTTGTCGTAGATGGCGTCCTTCTTGCCGTCGACGGTGATGGTTCCCTTATAAAGCGGAACTTCGCCGAAGGAGCCCTTGGCGGTGATAGCGGAAACCGGGATCGCGCCCAGTACGAGGACGAGCGCAAGCACTAAAACGAGAAACTTTTTCATGATGTCTCTCCCCTTTCAGAATTTCCGACCCGGCGCGGCGGATCATAACACGCGCCGCCGGATACGCTTACATTATATATTATCATGGATATTCTGTCAACCAAAAATCACGATTTTTGTCCGTTATGCACAACATTTTTGTGAAATACGCTGAATCTCACTGATACTGCGTAACGCTCACGACGTTTTCGCGTACTCCGACGGGTTCACGCCGGTCAGCTTCTTGAACAGACGGCTGAAATAGTAAATATCCGAGAATCCGAGCGCAAGCGCCGTTTCGGTCACGCTGTACGCGCCGCTTCGGAGCAGAGCGCACGCCCGTCCGATCCGCAGACGGTTCTGATACTCCACCGTCGTCATGCCCGCGTACTGTCTGAACAGCATACGGAAATGCGAGGGCGACAGCTCTGCCACTCCCGCGAGCGACGCGATGGTCAGCCGCTCGTCCGCGTGCGAGGCGATATAGCCGCACACCCGCTCCATCGTCCGGTCGTGCGGGCGCAGAGCGTTTGCCTCCTGCGCTTCCCGAATCAGCATATAAAGCAAATCCCCGATCAGCGACCGGCAGTGAAGCATGAAGCCGTCCGCCCGGCGGTTCCAGCAGTCGTATAATTCCCGGAACCGGTCGGCGCAGAACGCCTTTGACACGCGGGTCAGCACCGGGAGCGCTTCGAGCCGCCGGAGCGCTTCGTCCGACTGCGCGGTCAGCTCGAACGCCGCCGATACGAACGACCACGGGTCCTCCTTCACCGGCGTTCCCGAATGGAGCTTTCCCGGCGAAAACAGCATGACGTCTCCCGCTTCCACATCATGGACCGCGCCGTCATATTCATAGACCGCCCGTCCGGAAAGCGCACAGACGAGAATGGCGTACCGGCTGTTGACCATCCGCTCGATATGCCAGTCCGCGTTCGGTCCGCGAAGCACCACGAAGTCGATGCCTCCGACCGTCAGATCATATGGGTCTCCTCCAAGCGCCGCCATACCGCATCTCCTTCCCTGTCCGGGTTTCCCGTTCTTCTTCATAAACATTATATACCCGGACGGTCTGTCTGTCAAGGGAAAATCAGCAGATAAGACAAAAAATTCGGCACTCTGTGAATGGTATACTCCGGCGTTTTCCGGTATAATAGATATAATAGAAATAAGTATCGGCTCCGCGCCGGGCGCGTCGGAACCGATGAGCTGACAGTCAGGGAAAGGAATGATGGATCCATGCCGAATCAGGAAAACAAAATGAAGCTTGAAAAGCTGAGAAACGAACGTCTGAACCACGGGATCGCCGAGCTGCCGATCTCCGATAAGGAGCTTTGCGACCGCTATGAGCAGGTCTCCACGCCGATGGTCAACGACGTACTGCGCGAGCTGGGATTACTCTACTACACGCTCCCGCACGATATCCTGCCGCTTCGGGACGAAATGAAGGTCTGCGGCGCCGCGTTCACGATCAAGGGCGCGAAAAATCTTGACCTCACCGATGAAATGATCCAGCGCGCGAAGCTGCTCGAGGAGATCCCGGAGGACAGCGTGTGCGTGTGGGATACGTCGGGCGACGACGAGTCGGCGCAGTGGGGCGAGATCATGACGATGGCGGCGAAGAAGCGCGGCTGCCGCGGCGCGATCGTCGACGGCGGCGTGCGCGACACGAACAAGGTCCTCGAACAGAACTTCCCCGTCTTCTGCAAATACCGTTCGTCGAACGGTATGCTCGGACGCTTCCGCATGATCGGCTGGCAGCTCCCGATCCAGATCGGGCGCGTCCAGATCTTCCCCGGCGACATCCTGTTCGGCGACATCGACGGCGTGATCGTCGTGCCGCGTGCGCTCGCCTACGACGTTCTGCTCCGCGCCGAGGAGATCCTCAGGAATGAGGTCTCGATCAAGGAAATGGTTCAGAACGATGTGAAGCCCACCGAGGTCGTCAAGAACGGCGGATATTTCTGATACCGGAAAGAAACTTTCTTCATTATTTTTTATACAGGAGAACGGTCATGATCGATTTCAAGGGAAAAACGGTCGTCGTCTCGGGTGCGAGCGGCGGCATGGGTACGGTTTTATGTAAAAAGCTCGCCGAAGCGGGCGCAAAGCTCGCGCTCTGCTCGAACGACGAAACGAGAATGGAAGCGCTTCTCGACACTCTGAACGGCGCGGAGGTCTTTGCGAAGGTGTTTGACGTCACCGACGAGAACGCAGTCTCGGCGTTCCTCGACGAAGCGGCGGAAAAGCTCGGCGGCTTTTATGAGCTTCTGAACCTCGCGGGACTTTCGATCCCCTGCAAATACGACGAGGCGGAGGTCGAGACCTACGACAAAATGATGGACGTCAACGTCAAGGGCGCGTTCCTCATGTCCAAGCATTTCGCAAAGCACGCGGAAGATCCGTCCCGCATCATCAATATCGGCTCGATGGCGGCGCGCAACACGAACGCCAACGCGCCGATCTACTGCATGGCGAAGGCGGCGGTCAACAAGCTGTCCGAAGGACTGCTCTTACAGCTCGGTCCGAAGGGCGTCCGCGTGACGACCGTCAATCCCGGCGGCGCGGACACGCCCTTCTGGGGGACCCGCAAGGTCGACAAGACGAAACTGATGACCGCAGAAGAGGTCGCCGACGTGATCTGGTTCGTCTGCAATCTGCCCATGACGGTGCAGATGCACTCGCTCGACTTCGAGAGCGCGGCGCGTTTCTGCTGAGGGCGCGGTATGGTCGTCAGAACGATCGAGCTTGTCGAAAAGCTCTATGCGCGCTATGAAAGCGTTCTGAATGTCGAAAGCTATTTCGGACTGCTCGCGGTCTGGGCGAGAGCGATGGGCGCAGTCGAGACCGGAAACGAAGAAGCGCTCGAAGACTGCCGCGTCTTCCTTCGCCGCTATCCCGACGGCGTGAAGCATCCCGGATACAATTTCGACTACTACGAGGTCGGCGGAAACGGCAAGGCATGGCTTGCGATGATGGGACTGTTCGATGAGGAAAAGGACAATCTGCGCCGCTATGCCGAACGGGTCATGGCTCAGCCGAAGGATGACGACGGCGTGCTGTGCATGAGAAGGGAACCCGAAAAAAAGCAGATCTGGATCGACGTCGTTCACGGGACCTGCCCGTTCATGCTGTTCACCGGACTGGCGCTCGGCGAGAAGACGTACATCGACTTCGCCGTCGATCAGATGGTGAAGACCTACGCCGCCCTCACCGACCGCACGACCGGACTCGTGCATCAGGCGCGCGGCTTCCAGCCGGGCGATATCACGCTCGTCAGCCCCGATCACTGGAGCCGGGGCAACGGCTGGGGGATCCTCGGTCTCTGCCCGCTGGTCGAATACCTCCCCGCCGATCATCCGTCCCGTCCGGCGGTCGAAGCGCTGTTTCAGAATCATCTCCGCGCGCTCATCCGTTATCAGAACGAGCGCGGCGTCTGGACGCAGGAGATCGGCTGTCCCTATGCGTGGGACGAAAGCTCCGGTACGGGTCTGATCGCCTATGGACTGGGCGTCGGACTGCGGCTCGAACTGCTCGACGCGGAGACCTTCCGCGAACCGTTTGAGCGCGCCATAGCCGGTATCGGCAAACAGTTCATCGGACCGGACTTTGCCACCTATATGTGCTGCGAAGGCTGTCTCGTTCCGGGAACGGGTGAGAAAAAAGGCTCGGTCGAAGCCTACCTGACCGAGAAATACCCCTGCAAGGACGAATGCCATTCGTTCGGTCCCCTCATGCTGGCGGCGCTCGAAGCGCACCGGAACGGGATCTGTGAGATCAACGTCTCACGCAGAAAATAATCATTTCAATGAAGGTATTGTATCATATGAAAAAGAAACTGCTCGCACTCACCGCCGCGTCGCTGGTCTGCGCCCTCGGGACTGTCGTCGCGTCGGCATATCAGATCGGCGACGTGGTGAATCAGGTGCTTTACACCGATATCGTCGCATACATTGACGGCACGCCGATCGCTTCGTACAACATCGACGGCTATACGGCAGTCGTCGTTGAAGACCTGCTGTCCTACGGCTTTTCGGTCGTCTGGGACGGCGCGGCGCGCACGCTTTCGGTCACGAAAGGAAACGGCGTGATCACGTCGACCTACCGTCCGTCCGTCAACACGCATCCGGTCGGCTCGCCCGCCATGCCGGTGCTCTATACCGATATCGTCACGATGATCGAAGGCAAGCCGGTCGTCTCCTACAACATCGAGGGACGCACGATCTGTTATGTCGACGACCTCGCCGCGGCGTACAGCACCTCCTATGTCTGGGACGGCGACGCCCGCACGCTCTCCATGACGGTCGGCAAAGCCAAGACGGACGATCCGCAGACCGCTCAGACGCCCATCCTCCCGACCAAGCCGTCCGAGGGAACCTCCACAACCAAGCCGTCCGAGGGAACCTCCACGACCAAGCCGGCTGAGGGTTCTTCCACGACCAAGCCGGCTGACCCGAAGCCGTCGGAACCGTCCGGAAAGACCGACCCGAAGATCGGGGGCGGTCCCCTTGAGCTTATCGAGATCCCGCTCTGATCTTCCCGTCTCTGACTGACAGAGAAGCTCTGTCAGTCAGAGTTTTTTTGTCCGCAGACATTGACAACCGTCCTGCCGTCTGTTATAATAACATAAACTGATCGAATCACGAAAGGAACGGTATCATCATGAACATCACAGCCGATTTCACGCGCTCTGCCGGAGCGGTCAAGCCGATGCACGGCGTCGGACAGCCGCCCTTCTACTACGAGGATTTCACGCTGTTCCGCTATCTGAGAGACGCGGGCGTTCCCTACTCCCGCCTTCACGACGTCGGCGGCTGGCTGGGCGGCGGGCTTTACGTTGACATTCCCAACCTGTTCCGCGACTTCGACGCGGATGAAAACGATCCCGCGTCCTATGACTTCGCTTTCACAGACCGTCTCTTAAAGGGGCTGTGCGACTACGGGATCGAGCCGTTTTTCCGTCTCGGCGTGACTATCGAGAACTCGTGGGACCTCAGATCCTACCGCGTCTTCCCGCCGAAGGATCCAGCAAAGTGGGCGCGCATCTGCGAACACATCATCCGCCACTACAACGAGGGCTGGGCGGACGGTCATCATATGGGCATCACCTATTGGGAGATCTGGAACGAACCGGACGGCGGCGCGAATATGTGGCAGGGTACGAAGGAGCAGTATTTCGAGCTGTACGAGATCACGGCAAAGCACCTGAAAGCCTGCTTCGGCAGCTCGATCAAGGTCGGAGGTTACGCAGCCGTCGGCTTCTACTCGTGGCACCGCGACCCGGAAGGGACCGGCGACATCCAGTACACCGAAAACGCCGCGCCCGGCATCCAGAAATCCGAATCCTTCCTCACCTGGGCGCACGACTTTTTCAAATGGATCACGAGCGGCGAACACCGCGCGCCGATCGACTTCTTCTCGTGGCACTCCTACTCGAAGGTCCACGACGCGGTGAATCAGGCGCGCTACGTCCGCCGCATGATGAATCACTACGGACTCGAAAACGTTCCCGACATTCTCGATGAGTGGAACACGGTCCACGAACGCTACGGCCGTGCCGAACCGCGCAGCGCTTCCGAAGCGCTCGCGTTCATGCTGGCGATGCAGAACGAGTCGGTCTCCGAGATGAACTATTACGACGCCCGTCTCGGCGCGAGCCAGTACGGCGGACTGTTCAACCCGTCCACGTGGGAGCCGTACATCGGCTACTATGCGTTCGCGGCGTTCGGAGCCGCGTATAAGCTCGGCGGCGCGTGCGTCAGCGCTTCGGACGACAAAAACGTCTTCACGCTCGCCGCGGCGGACGGAAAAAAGTCTGTTCTGCTCGTCGCCAACGTCGGACCCGAAACGACGGCGGAGCTGTCGCTTTGCGGCGTCGACCTTTCGGACGCATATGTCATCCGCATTGACGGACACCACTCCTACACCCCGACCGGCGAATCGCTCGCCGACGGGAAGCTCTTCCTGCCGAAGGACAGCTGCGTCGAGATCCACTTCTGATTTTTCAATCGAAAACCGTCCGGAGGACCTTCTGATCCCCGGACGGTTTTGATATTCAGCCGAGGTCCGGCGTATCGGTGAACAGGATCTCGCTCCGATCACACGAATCGGTCTCGAAGACGATGATCTCGTTTTCGCCGCGCCTTAGCATCGGCGCCGGGCAGTAGAGCGTCTTCTGCGGTCCCGCGTCGTTGTAGTAGCGTCCGAGATTGAAGCCGTTCACCGCGACGAAGCCGTGATGGAAGCCGTCGAGCCGGATGAACGTGTCCTTCGGCTCATCCCCGATCGTCAGCGTTCCGCGAAGGAAGGACGACTTTTCCACACCGTCTGCGAACGCTGCGCACGCTGCGTTCGCTTCACACACTGCGTTCGCCGCGTATGGAACGAACGGGATCCTCGCAAGCTGCTCCGCCGTCATTTCGAGCGGGATCATCTCCCAGCCGTAATGGTTCTGCTGACCGAAGCGGATGCCGACCATGCCCTTGCGGTCGCGCATCTGCGGTCCGTAGTTGATGCGTCCCATGTTTTCGACGAGAATGTCCATCCGGACCGCCTCGTCACGTCCGAGCTTCACCGTGACCCTGTCCTCTCGTCGGGTCCGCTCGATGATCCCCTTTTTCTCACCGTCGAAATAGACGACCGCGCGGTCGTGAACCGCGTCCGCGCCTAGCGTCATTTCCTCGCGCGGACCGCGCACGGTCGTCGAATAAAGCGTGAAGCCGACGCTCTGCCCGATGCTCTCCTGCCACTTCGGAGCGGCGGAGCACACCGGCTCCGCCATTGCCTTCGCCGCGTCGAGGATAAACGCCTTTTCCGTCAGCTTCACCGTTCCGTAAGCCGCTTTTTCGCTGTTTTTCACCGTGAGAGGCGGCAGCTTGCCGAAGAATTCCTCGTTGATCTGCCGGACGGCGAAATACGCCGGGGTCAGGTCGCCCGCCTCAGACAGCAGCGCGTTGTAATCGTAGCTCGTGACGGTCGGCTGATACTGCTCCCCGCCGTTCGCGCCGTTCATGAAGCCGAAATTCGTGCCGCCGTGGAACATATAGAAGTTGAGCGACGCGCCCGCTTCCAGCATATCGCGGAACAGTCCCGCCACTTCCTCTGCCGTGCGGACGTGATGCTTCTCGTACCAGTGGTCGAACCATCCGCACCAGTATTCGCCGCACATTTTCGGCTGATCCGGGCGGAACTTTTCGAGCATCGCAAAATTGCCCTTCGGGTTCGAGCCGAAGTTGGCGACGCAGAGATGATCGGGCAGCGTGCCGCCGCCCAGCATCCACCAGCACGCGCCGTCGGAGGTGAACAGCGTCACGTCGACGCCGCATTCGCGGTAGATCTTCTCGATCGCGCGCAGATAGTCCTTGTCGTTTCCATAGGAGCCGTACTCGTTCTCGATCTGCACCATGATGATGTTCCCGCCGCGCGTGGACAGACGGGGCGAAAGCTGTTCAAACAGCGCGTGATAGTAACGGCTCACCTTTTCGAGGAACGCGGGGTCAAAGCAGCGGATCGCCATGTCCTCATAGCGGAGAAGCCACGCGGGCAGACCGCCGAATTCCCATTCGGAGCAGATGTAGGGACCGGGACGCAGAATGACGTTCAGTCCGAGCGCCTTCGCTTCATCGACATAGGCGGCGACGTCCAGCATCCCGGAAAAGTCGAACTCGCCCTCGCGTTTTTCGTGCAGGTTCCAGCAGGTGTAGGTCTCTACCGTGTTGAAGCCGCATTCCTTTAACTTCAAAAGCCGGTCGCGCCAGTATTCGCGCGGAATGCGGAAGTAGTGCATCGCGCCGGACACGATGGTGTACGGCTTGCCGTCCATCAGAAACGAACGGTCGTTACAGGTTAAAATCCCCATGAAAATGTCCTTTCATTCAGAGTTTGTGCAGAGCGCTTCCCCTGTCCGCGTACCGGTCAGGCTTCGGTCTTTTTCAGCTCGTTCCGATACGCCTGTTCCGCCCGGGAACCGAACGCGCAGAAGGTCACGGTCATTTCCTCGTCCGGGTTCGCCGCAAACCATTCCCGCACCGTCCGGACCGCGACCTCGACCGCTTCATCGAGCGGATAGCCGTAAGCGCCGGTCGAGATCGACGGGAACGCGATGGTGTGAAGTCCGTTTTCCCGCGCAAGCTCGAGACTGTTCCGATAACAGTCTGCCAGCACCTGCGCGTTCTCCGATCTTCCCGCCCAGATCGGTCCGACCGTGTGGATGACGAACCGCGCGGGCAGACGATACCCTTTTGTGAGCTTCGCTTCGCCCGGTCGACAGCCGTGCAGTGTCCGGCATTCCGCGAGCAGTTCGGGACCCGCCGCCCGGTGGATCGCGCCGTCCACGCCGCCGCCGCCCAGCAGAGAGCTGTTCGCCGCGTTCACGATCGCGTCGCAGGCAAGAGCCGTGATGTCGCCGCGCGTCACCTCACAGACGCCCTTCGGCTTTGCCGGCAGAACGGCGTCTGCGCCCGCGGACGCCGCTTCCAGCGTATCCGCCAGTCCGGTCTCGCCGGCGCGGCGCAGGCTG
>JAZRXB010000039.1:0-14444 GCA_045600005.1 Eubacteriales bacterium
CCATTCGCCGCCGGCCATTTCGGTCGGCAGATCGTTCAGCGCCCACAGCTCGGCGGCAAATTCCCCGCCCGCCGCGTGGCGCAGCTTCGGGAATTTGACCGAAAGCATCTGGTCGCGCAGCGCCTGACGCACGTCGAAGTACGCGGGACGCGGGATCTGCGGGTAGCTTAACAGGGAATTATTGGCAAAACACGGCCACGGCTCGTTGTAGCACCAGTTGATCGCCATCGACGTGCGCGGCCACTTGCGGCGCGCTTCCTCGAACATCGCCTTGTAGCCCGCGCCCTGGATGATCTGACCCAGCTCGCACAGCTCGGAAACCGAGTCGGTGTGGTAGAAATACTGCTCGATCTCCTTCACGCGGAACCACGTGTCGTGCGGATAATGCGCGGCGATCGCGTGATGCGTGACCCACGGCGTACCTTCGCCATGCGTGTCTGAGACAAACGACTGCACGTCGTCCTCGCTCATGTACTGCCGGATGTAGTCGAGCGCGGCGGGACCGGGGCAGCCGAACTCGGTGTACGCCGTCCGGTAGGAGTCGATGAACATTTCGATGGCTTCGCGTCCGGTCTTGTCGTCGACGATGTTGACGTAGGGGCCGTGACCGACGCCGTAGAGCGGGGAGGTCATGATGAAGGGCGTGAAGCGGTCGTACTCATAGGTGATCTTGTCGAGCAGACGCAGCGCGTGCGACTGGACGGTCATGCCCGACCAGCTGTTGAACAGCTCGTTGCCGCCGCACCAGAGGACGACCGACGGATGCGTGCGCAGCGCGAGGACGATGCTCCGCGCTTCGTCCTGTAAGACCTCCAGATAGTGGTCCTTGTCCGGGTAGTTGTTGCAGGAAAGCGGAAATTCCTGCCAGACCATCATGCCCATTTCGTCGCAGAGGTCGAAAAATTCGGGCTTGTTGACCGGCGAGCCGCCCCACATCCGGAAGATGTTCATGTTCGCGCCGAGCGCCAGTTCAACGAGTGAACGGTAATTTTCAGTTGAAATGTTGGAATAGAAGATATCCGGGCTGACAAAATTGGAGCCTTTGCCGAAAATCTTCCGTCCGTTGATCTCAAGCGTGAACGGCGCGTAGGCCTGCGTTGCCGGAGCGGGCGCGTTCCATGCGCCTTCGTTCATGACGAGCTTCACGCGGCGGAAGCCGACGCGCTTTGTGAACGTGTCGTAAATTTTCTCCTCGCCGTTATGATCGGTCAGGACCAGCTCAGTCTTGACGGTGTAGAGCGGCTGAGCGCCCTGACGCGCGGGCCACCAGAGCTGCGGGTTCGGGACGCGGAACGTGAGTTCTCTGTCTTCATCGAGGAAAGCGTCGAAAACGAACTCGTTGTTTTCGACGGATTCTCCCTGACAGACGACCTCACCGTCGGGCGAAAGGAGCGAGTAACGCAGACCGATCGCCTGATAAGAGTCGAGATCGCCGTCGAGACGATAATGCAGCGTGACTTCGCTTTCGTCGAGCGCGTCCGACAGACGGTAACTGACCTCCATCGGCGCGAAACGGACGATCGGGAGATATTCGACCTTCACGTCGCCGGAAAGTCCCGCCGTGACGAGACGCGGGTGCCAGTCCCAGCCGTAGGAGACCGGCGGCTTGACCGATTCGCGCGCCTGCGAACGGGTCTCCGGCTTGTCGATGCACTTCGGCGACGGCAGGATGACGATCTCGATGCGGACGTTCTGACCGGCGGGCAGCGGCGCCTCGACGTCGGTGAACATTCCCTCATGCTCGCGTTCCAGACGTCCGTTCACATAAATACGGCAGGCGTAGTCGACGCGCTTCAGCGTCAGAAAGGGTCTGACGCCGGGGCGGTCTTCGACGTAAGTCTCGGTCCGGTAGTGCCAGAAAACGTCCTCGCACCAGCGATATTCCTTGAAATTGTCGCCGTAGTTGTAGTCGGGCAGCAGACCGAGCCTGTGCCAGATCAGCTGCGCCTCGCCGGGCGTGTCGGTCCCGTTGTCCGGAACGTCATAGTAGGTATCCGCAAGCAGTCTGTCATCGTCAGAATAACCGATCTTCCACTTCATAAGGGTTCCTCCTTTGGTTAATGGGGAGAAAATTCAGACTTTCGGCGCTCTTGCCGAAAATTGTCTGTCTTTTATCATTTTACACGATGATTGCGGCTGCAATGTAACGAAAACGTGAACAAAATGTGAAAGTCATGAAACGCCGCCCGCCCGCATAGAATCAGGCGAAAGGAAGGTGGGCGAATGAGGATCTGCACGGTCTGCGACCTCAAAAACAAGGAGATCATCTGCCTTGCCGACGGCGCAAGGCTCGGCTACGTGTGCGACGCGGAGTTTGACCTTGACAGCGGACAGCTCACCGCGCTGCTCGTGCCGGGCGAGGGAAGGGGACTGTTCGCCCGCTGCCCGGCCGAGCGGATCGCGTGGTGCGACGTCGAGCGGATCGGCGGCGACGTGATCCTCGTGCGGCAGCGCGGACGGATCGACGAAGGAAAACGCAAAGAACATATATAATAAGGAAGGGAAAAATCAAGTTGTAAAAAAAATGTGAACAGTATGCTCTCGTCCTTGCATTTTGGAAAACGATGTGATATAATAAATTTTGTCCGGAAATGCGGCGCTCCGGGCAAAAAATACAGCCGCGATATCACACACGCGGTCAGACCGGTCCGGTGGAAGCTCGGACACAGGTCCGGCGCTCCTTGCCCGGTTAACGGCTCAGCGTGGTGGAAAAACCAGAAGGAGGACATTCAAATGTCTGTTATCACCATCAAGCAGCTTCTCGAAGCCGGCGTTCACTTCGGTCATCACACCAGAAGATGGAACCCGAAAATGGCGGAGTATATCTTCACCGAGCGCAACGGCATCTACATCATCGACCTTCAGAAGACCGTCAAGAAGTTCGACGAAGCGTACAACTTTGTCCGCGACCTCTCGCTCGACAAGGGCACCGTTCTGTTCGTAGGCACCAAGAAGCAGGCAGCCGACGCCATCAAGGAAGAAGCTGACCGCTCCGGTATGTACTACGTCAACGAAAGATGGCCGGGCGGTATGCTCACCAACTTCAAGACCATCAAGAAGTCCATCAACCGTCTGCTCGCCCTCGAAAAGATGCAGGAAGACGGCACGTTCGATCTGCTTCCCAAGAAGGAAGTCGCTTCCCTCATCAAGGAAATGAACGACCTCGAAAGAAACTACGGCGGCATCAAGACCATGGAAAGACTGCCCGACGCCGTTTTCATCGTTGACCCGCGCAAGGAACACATCGCTGTTCTCGAAGCAAAGAAGCTCGGCATCCCGGTCATCGCCATCGTCGACACCAACTGCGACCCCGACGACGCCGTCTATATCATCCCGGGCAACGACGACGCCATCCGCGCCATCAAGCTCATCTCCTCCGTCATCGCAGACGCTATCCTCGAAGGCAAGCAGGGCGAACAGCTCGACGCAGCAGAGGCTGAGGCTACCGCGGCTGAGGAAGAAGAAGACGCTGAAAACAAGTGATCTGACGGAAGGATCACCGAAAAGGACTGAAAAACGACCGGACAGTGGGGAGATCCTCCCCACTGTACCGACATTTTCCCAACTTTTGAAAGGATGAAACAAAATGGCTAACATTACGGCAAAAGACGTCGCCGCTCTGCGCGCTAAGACCGGCTGCGGCATGATGGAATGCAAAAAGGCGCTCGTAGAAGCAGACGGCAACATGGACGAGGCTGTCAAGGTCCTCCGCGAAAGAGGACTTCAGGTCGCCGCAAAGAAGGCTGACCGCATCGCAGCCGAGGGCATCGTCTCCGTTAAGACCGCTGGCGGATCCGCCGCTATCATCGAAGTCAACTCCGAGTCCGACTTCGTAGCCAAGAACGAAAAGTTCAAGGCTTTCGTCGACACCCTGCTCGATACCATCCTCGCTTCCCGTCCCGCTGACATCGACGCTCTCATGAACTGCACCATCGCAGGCGGCGCTATGACCGTCGACGCGGCTCTGAAAGAGCAGATCTTCGTCATCGGCGAAAAGCTGAGCATCCGCCGCTTCTCCATCGTTGACGGCGCAGTTTCCACTTACGTTCACGGCGGCGGCACGATCGGCGTTATCGTCAAGTTCGCGATCGACGGCATCACCGCTGACGACGCTGAATTCGCAGAATGCGCTCACAACTGCGCGCTCCAGCTCGCTGCCATGAACGCTATGTACGCGAAGAAGGAAGACGTTCCCCAGTCCGCTCTGGACGAGGAAAGACAGGTCATCAAGAACACCATCGCCAACGATCCCAAGTTCGCGAACAAGCCTGAAAAGGTCATCGAGAGCATGGTCGCCGGCAAGATGGGCAAGTTCTACGAGACCTACTGCCTGACCGAACAGGCTTACGTCAAGGACGACTCCATGACCGTCGCGAAGTATGTCGAATCCGTCGCAAAGGCGCTCGGCGCAAAGATCGCCATCGACAGCTTTATCAAGTTTGAAAAGGGCGAAGGCCTCCAGAAGCGCGAGGACAATCTCGCTGAGGAAGTCGCCAAGATGACTGCCGGCAAATAAAATAACCGAATAAAAGAATCCTGTCATCATTCGATTCCGCGCCGGGGTCCCACGCTTTCCGGCACGGAACGTGACAGGATTTTTTTGCAGAATAAATCCCCTGAAAATGCTGAATATTTCGTAAATTTTTACAATTCCTCTTTACAAATCGCATAAAATGAGGTACAATATTATTAGAATAACGTGCGGAGGTGCAGAGTTATGAGCGAAACGATCAAACCGAAATACAAACGTGTGCTGCTGAAGCTGTCGGGCGAGGCGCTTGCGCCAAAGATCGAAGCGGGTTCGGGACGGCAGATCCTCGACTATGAAATGCTCGATCGGATCGCCAAGGTCGTCAAGCGCTGCACCGAGATCGGTACGCAGATCTGCATCATCGTCGGCGCGGGCAACATCTGGCGCGGACGGCAGGGGACCAACATGGACCGCACGCGCGCCGACCACATGGGTATGCTCGCCACCACGATCAACGCGCTCGCGCTCCAGGACTTTTTCGAGCAGAACGGCATCGACACGCGCGTTCTGACCGCGGTCGAAATGAAGCAGTACGCCGAGCCGTACATCCGCAACCGCGCCGTCTCGCACCTCGAAAAGGGCAGGGTCGTCATCCTCGGCGGCGGACTTGGCATCCCGTTCATCTCCACCGACACGGCGGCTGCCGTCCGCGCGGCTGAGATCAACGCCGACGTTATCCTGATGGGTAAGAACATCGACGGCGTATATACCGCCGACCCGCGCACCGACCCGCTCGCAAAACGCTACAACGAGCTGACCTACAAGGAGATCTTAGCGAAGGATCTCAAGGCGATGGATTCGACCGCCGCTTCCTTCGGCAACGAGAACCACATCAAGACCTTCGTGTTCGAGCTGAAGGAACCGGAAAACATTTTCAAGGCGATCACCGGCGACGTGCAGGGAACTATCGTAGTCGATTCGTGATAACACCCCAATAACGACAAAAATCAAGTTCAGAAAGGACAAAAAACCATGAAAATTGATGCAAAGCCCTATGAAGAAAAAATGAAGAAGTCGATCTCGAACTATGAAGAAGCGCTCGGCGGCATCCGCGCGGGCAAGGCAAGCGTGACTGTTTTAGACAAAATCAAAGTCGATTATTACGGCGTTCCGACCAAACTTGTCGACCTCGGCGGCATCAAAAACACCGACGCGCGCACGCTCGTCATCACGCCCTACGACGGTTCCGTCCTCAAGGCGATGGAAAAAGCGATCCTCGCGTCCGATCTCGGCATCACGCCCGCGAACGACGGCAAGTGCATCCGTCTCGTTTTCCCGCAGCTGACCGAGGAAAGAAGAAAAGAACTGACCAAACAGGTATCAAAGATGGGCGACGAAGTGAAGGTCGCCATCCGCAACATCCGCCGCGACGCTAACGAAGCCTCCAAAAAGGCTAAGAAGGACGGCACGATGACCGAGGACGAGCTTAAACAGTCCGATAAGCTCGTTCAGGACCTGACCGACAAGTACATCAAGCTCGTCGACGAAGTGACCGCCCGCAAGAACAAGGAACTGATGGCGATCTGACAGAATGAAACAAACATATGGCGGCAAATGCCGCCATATGATATGATAGGAACATGATCATTCATCCAACTGACGCGAAAAAACATTTAGACCACATCGCCTTCATCATGGACGGCAACGGCCGCTGGGCGAAGAAACGCGGAATGGCGCGCGAATACGGTCACACCGTCGGCGCGAAGACGTTCCGGAAGGTTTCGGAATACTGCTTCCGCGGCGGCATCGGAACGGTGACGCTGTATGCCTTTTCTACCGAAAACTGGAAACGTCCCCGGAAAGAGGTAGACGCGATCATGACGATTTTCCGCACCTATCTGAAAATAGGTCTCGCGGAAATGATGGAAGACGACGTCGCCATCCGTTTTCTCGGCGAAAAAACGCCGTTCGACGACGCGACGCGCGAGCTGATGGAAAAAATCGAGCGCGAATCGTCCGCAAACAGGCTGAATCTGAATATCGCCATCAACTACGGCGGACGGGCGGAGATCGTTCACGCCGCGAACCGTCTGATACAAAGCGGGGTGACGGAGATCACCGAACAGCTGCTGTCGGATTCGGTCTATACGGCAGGACAGCCGGAACCAGACCTGATCGTCCGCACGGGCGGGGAAATGCGGCTTTCCAACTTCCTCATGTGGCAGTCCGCTTACGCCGAGCTTTATTTCAGCGACACGCTCTGGCCGGATTTCAGCGAAAACGACGTCGATCTCGCCGTCGAGGCGTATTATTCCCGAAACAGACGTTACGGCAGCGTCTGATCATTACCGGAAAAAGGTAAACTTACCATGAAAGAAAGACTGATCACCGCAGTTTTCGGTTTTGCGATCCTGATACCGATTCTGCTGTTTTCCGATACGATCGTGCTTCCCATCGCGGTCGCGCTGTTCTCGGCGCTCGGCGTCTGGGAAATGCTCGGATGTATCGGCATGAGAAATAATCCCGTTCTGACCGGCGTGTCCATGCTTATGGCGGCGGCGGCGCCTTTTCTCACCCATTATATGGAAATCTCGGGTGAAAAGCTGATCGCACTGTTTGCCATCATCTCCTTCATTTACCTTTTTATGGTACTCTGCATCGCCGTGATCACGAAAAAATCGGATAAAATCGGCGATTACGCCCTCGCTTTTCTGACGACGCTCTATATCGTGACCGGTTTTACCTGCATCCAGACGCTGCGCGACTGCGAAAACGGCGCGTATCTGTTCGCGCTGCTGTTCACCGGCGCTTGGGTCACCGACGGCGCGGCGTATTTCGTCGGACGTGCGCTCGGCAAACACAAGCTGACCGAGATCAGCCCGAAAAAAACGGTCGAAGGAGCGGTCGGCGGACTGATTTTCTGCGCCGTCAGCTTCGAGGTGATCGGCGTGATCATCAAATTCGGCGCGGGAGTTGAACCGAACTGGCTGCTGCTCGCCGTCATCGGGCTTGGGATTTCCATCATCTCCCAGTTCGGCGACCTGATCTGCTCGCTCATCAAGCGGCATTACGGCATCAAGGACTACGGAAAGCTGTTTCCGGGACATGGCGGCGTGATGGATCGCTTTGATTCGATCATCGCAATTTCCCCGTTTTTGCAGATCCTCTGCATGACGGGCGCTTTTGTTGCATTCTGATGAAAAAAATTGTTATTCTCGGCTCGACCGGCTCGGTCGGTCGGCAGGCCGTCGAGGTCGCGTGCGCTCTGAAACAGGAAGTCAGGGTGCTCGCGCTGACCGGCGGGCGCGATCATAAAACAATGGAAGCCGAGGCGCGTCGGCTGCGCCCCGATTTCTGTGTCATGGCGGACGAAAAAGCGGCGAAAGAGCTGCGTGTCGCTCTCGCCGACACCGGTATCCGCGTCGGATCAGGCTCGAAGGCGGTCTGCGAAACCGCCGCTCTGCCGGAAGCGGACCTCATTTTCCATTCGATCGGACAAAGCGTCGGTCTTGAACCGACGCTTTGTGCGCTGAATGCGGGCAAACCGCTGGCGCTCGCAAACAAAGAATCGGTCGTCATGGCGGGCGAGCTGGTCATGAAGACCGCGCGCGAGCATCACGTCCCGATCATTCCGGTCGACAGCGAGCATTCGGCGATCTTTCAGTGTCTGCGAACCGGCGGCGAAAACGGGCGAGATCCGGTCGAACGCATCCTCCTCACCGCGTCCGGCGGACCGTTCTGCGGCTGGACGCGCGAAAAACTCGCCGACATCACGCCGGAAGACGCGCTCGCGCATCCGACGTGGAAAATGGGAGCGAAAATCACGATCGATTCCGCGACGCTGATGAACAAAGGCTTCGAGGTGATCGAAGCGGTGCATCTGTTCGGCGTCCGCCCGGAGCAGATCGAGGTGCTGATCCACCGCGAGTCGATCGTTCATTCGATGGTCGAATTCCGCGACCGCGCGGTCATCGCGCAGATGGGCGTGCCGGATATGCGCCTCTGCGCGCAGTACGCAATGACCTTCCCCGACCGTGTGCCGGGACTGACGGAACGGCTTGATCTGACAAAAGTTGGAAAATTGACCTTTTCCAAACCGGATATTGAGACGTTTCCGCTGCTCGGCTTCGCAAAAGAGTGCGTCGAAGCGGGCGGCGTATGGCCGGCGGGGCTCGTCGCGGCGGACGAGGTTGCGGTTTCGCAGTTCCTTGACGGTTTTCTTTCGTTCACGGACATCAGCGACGTGGTGATAAAATCCGTCGCGCGGATCAAAAACACTCAGAGTCCGACGCTCGGCGACATCAAGGACGCCGCCGATCAGGCTTTTCTCGAAGCGTCCGCGCTCTGCAAGAGCCTGCACTAAAAGGAACAAGGTGAAAAATTGGGTATCCTGACGATAATACTGACTCTGCTTATGCTGAGTTTGTTGACAATGCTGCATGAGCTGGGGCATTATTCGATGGCGCGTCTGTTCGGCGTGACGGTGAAGGAATTTTCGGTCGGTATGGGACCGAAGCTCTGCGGAAAAATTTCATCAAAAACCGGTATCGCCTATTCGCTGCGCGCACTGCCGATCGGCGGATACGTGTCGATGGCGGGCGAGGATGAGGACAGCGACGACCCGAACGCGCTCAATCACAAACCGGTCTGGCAGCGGATCATCATCACGGCGGCGGGCGCGGTGACGAATCTGATCATCGGATTTCTGCTGATGGCGGTCGTCGTTGTCGGCACGCCGAATCTCGGCGGCACGACGATTTACGAATTCATGTCGGAAGAAGCGCCGTCGAAGCTGTCGGGACTCTGCGAGGAGGACAAAATTCTCCGCGTCGGCTCCACGCGCGTCCGGACGGCGAGCGAACTGGCTTATGAGCTGATGCATCAGGGCGTCGAACCGGTCGATCTGACCGTAAAGCGGAACGGCGAAACGATGGTTTTGCATGACGTGACGTTCGCAACGATGACCGAGCAGGGGATGACCTACGGCGAACTCGATTTTCGCGTGTACGCCGTCCGCAAGGACTTCGGCGCGGTCGTCGAGCAGTCGTTTTTCCGGTCGCTTTCGACGGTCAAAATGATCTGGGAGTCGCTCATCGACCTTGTGACCGGACGGTACGGCGTCGAGCAGATGTCCGGACCGGTCGGCATCACGTCGGCAGTCGGCGAAGCGGCGGCGGCGGGACCGATCGATTTCCTGTATCTGGTCGTCGTCATTTCGATGAATCTCGGCGTTTTCAACCTTCTGCCGCTCCCGGCGCTCGACGGAGGACGGCTGATTTTCCTGTTGATCGCGCTGATCCGGCGCAAACCGGTCGATGCGGAGCTGGAAGGCATGATCCATTTCGTCGGGATCGTCCTGCTGATGATCCTGATGGTCTTCATCACGATGCAGGATATCACAAAATTGTTCACAAAATAAGGAATAAAATGGGTATGGAACGAAAAACTGTAAAAGTCGGACAGTTCACGCTCGGAGAAAAGCCGATTCCGGTTCAGTCCATGACGAACACCGACACGCACGACTTCGAGGCGACCATCCGTCAGATCCGTGCGCTCGAAGCAGCCGGCTGCGATATCATCCGACTTGCCGTACCGGATCTCGAAGCGGTGGAGACGATCAGAAGGATGAAAAAAAGCGACATCAAGGCGCCGCTGGTCGCCGACATTCATTTCGACTATCGAATCGCGGTCGCGTGTCTGGAAGCAGGGATCGACAAGGTGCGCATCAACCCCGGCAACATCGGCTCAAAGGAGCGCGTCGCCGAGGTCGTGGCAGCCTGTCGGCGCTGCGCACGGGACGGTCATCCAGTCCCGATCAGAATCGGCGTCAATTCCGGCTCCCTTGAAAAGCCAATACTGGCGAAATATGGTTCCCCGACCGCCGAAGCGCTCGCGGAAAGCGCCATCGGTCACGTGAGGATCCTTGAAGACCTCGGATTCGACGATATCGTGATCTCGATCAAGTCGAGCGACGTCAAAACGATGATCGCCGCGAACCGGATCCTGCACGAAACGACCCCCTATCCGCTGCACATCGGCGTGACCGAAGCCGGAACGCCGCACATGGGGACGCTGAAATCCGCGGTCGGCATCGGTTCGCTGCTCTGCGACGGCATCGGCGACACGATCCGCGTCTCGCTGACCGCCGACCCGGTTCGGGAGGTCATCGAAGGGCGCGCGCTGCTCGACGCGATCGGTCTCGGAACCGGAATGATCGACGTCGTGTCCTGCCCGACCTGCGGACGGACGAAAATCGGACTGATCGGACTGGTCGAACGCTTTGAGGCGGAAATTCTGCCGACGCTACACCCGTCGCGCCGACTGAAAGCTGCGCTGATGGGCTGTATCGTCAACGGACCCGGCGAAGCGCGCGAGGCTGATATCGGCATCGCGGGCGGGATCGGGGAAGCGCTGCTGTTCAAAAAAGGACAGCCGGTCGCAAAGTATCCGGAATCTCAGATTCTCGACGTCCTCCGGGACGAAATCAACAGGATGTAAGGATTAAAAATTGAACAGTTTTGATAAAATATTTCCGAAATATGAGCAAAGCGGAAATTTCAGGAAAATACTTGACCTTGCAAGCGAGGTCAAACCCCGAATCGAGCGGGAAAAAAGACTGGTCGAGATCTCGGCAAAGTTCTCCGAACTGGTGAAAAAATCCGACCTCGCGGAAATCGAAGCCGGCATCCGAGAGGTTTACGAGCTGAGCATCGTCAAAATCATGCCGCGCTACGAAAAAGAACTGTTCACGCCCGACTACATCCCGCAGGTTATGGCGGAACTGAACAATGTCGGGGCAGTTTCACGCGGCTTTTTTAACGATTATTCCTATCAGATCGAAGACGACCAGTTAGTCATTAAAATCGGATTCGGAAACGGCGGCGTCGAGCTGATGTATTCCGGCAAGACCGACCAGATCATTTCCAACATTATTTACGGAGAATTCGGCGTGCGCTTCAACGTGCGCATCGAAACAGAGGAACTGCCTGCCGATTATCAGAGCTATTTTGCTCCTCAGATCGAAGAACTTGAAAAACAGGCACGAACGGCGCAGATCGAAGCCGAAAAATCAAGACAGCGGGCTTCTAAGGAAACCGCCGACGAAAAAGCGGCTGCAAAAGCAGCGGAGGAGGAACGTTTGAAGGAATACAAACGAATCACGAGCCTTTCGCCGAACGAAACCGTCGAATGTCGTCTGGATGGGAATATCTGGCACATCGGCAGTAAAATGTTCGACATTTCCGAACCGGCGCCGGTCGTCGGCGATGCGTTTGAAATTTCGGAACCGGTTCCGATCCGTGAGCTGACCGGTCCGCGGAAAAACATCGTCGTACTTGGTGAAATATTCGGCAAGGAGACGCGCGAAACGCGGCGCGGAGACAAGATCATTCTATCGTTTTGTGTTACTGACAACGATTCGTCCATCGCCGTCAAGCTCGCTCAGTCAAAGGAAGAAATCGAACCGTTTCTGAGCGGCGTCAACGACGGAATGACGGCGGCGATCAAGGGTTATGCAAAAATCGACGCCTACGACGGCGAGCCGATCCTCGTTCCGACCGCTGTGATGAAGATTTCGCAGAAATATCGCACCGACGACGCTCCCGAAAAGCGCGTCGAGCTGCACTGTCACACACAGATGTCGTCGATGGACGCCATCATTCCGCCCGCCGATCTTGTGAAAATCGCACATAGCTGGGGGCACAAGGCGGTCGCGATCACCGACCACGGAAACGTGCAGGCGTTCCCGCTTGCGATGGAAGCGGCGGAAAAGCTCGGCATGAAGGTGATCTACGGCATCGAAAATTACTACGTCGACGACACGGCGCGCGTTCTGTTCGGCGATACGAACGCCGATTTCATGGAAACGACGTTTGAAGGCGAGTATTGCGTATTCGACATAGAAACGACCGGATTATCCCCACAGTTGTGCAAAATCACGGAAATTGGCGCAGTCTTGATGAAAAACGGAGAAATCATCGACCGTTTCAACATCCTGACCGACCCGGAAACTCCGATCCCCGAGGAGATCACGCAGCTCACCGGCATCACCGACGACATGGTGAAGGGACAGCCGAACAACGCCGAAGCGGTCAAACAGTTCCTTGCGTTCAGCGGCGACCGGATCTTGGTCGCGCACAACGCTTCGTTCGACGTGTCGTTCATCCGCCGCGTCTGCCTTGACAACCACTACACTTTCAAAAATCCATACATGGACACGGTCGCGCTTTCGCGTTACGCGAACCCGGAGCTGAACCGGCACAAGCTCGACACGCTCGCGGAATACTTCGGACTGGGCGATTTCAATCACCACCGCGCCTGCGACGACGCGGAGATGCTCGCGCATATTTTGGTCAAGCTGTTTGCAAAAATCCGAACGGAAGGCGCGTCGAATCTGCGCGAAATGCAGCAGCTGATGAGCGAGCACACCGACCCGTTAAAGCTCAAATCGTATCATCAGATCCTGCTGGTGAAAAATCTCACCGGCATGAAAAATTTGTATCAGATCATTTCGCAGAGCTATCTTTCGTACTATCGCCGCGTGCCGCGGACGCCGAAATCGCTCATCGTCGAGCATCGGGAGGGGCTGATCATAGGCTCCGCGTGCGAGTCGGGCGAGCTGTATCAGGCGATCCTGGAGGGCAAAACCGAGAAGGAAATCGAGGACATCGCGGCTTTTTACGATTATCTGGAGATCCAGCCGCTTTCCAACAACCAGTTCATGCTCGACAAGGAGATCGTCAAGTCGAAGGACGACCTCATCGAGATCAACAAAAAGATCTACGAGCTGGGCAAAAAGCTCGGAAAGCCGGTCGTTGCCACCTGCGACGCCCATTTTATGGAAGACAGCGAGGAGATCACGCGAAAGATCCTCCTCGCAGGACAGAAATTCGCCGATGCGGACCGGAACGTCCACCTCTATTTCCGGACGACCGGCGAAATGCTGAAGGAATTCGACTATCTCGGCGAGGAAGGCGCGCGCGAAGTCGTCATCACCAACACGAATCTGATCGCCGACATGATCGAAGAGGTCCGCCCGATCCCGAAGGGAACCTACACGCCGAACCTCGAAGGCTCCGAAGAGGAGCTGCAGCGCCGCTGCTGGGAACGCGCGAAGTCGCTTTACGGCGATCCGCTGCCCGAACTGGTCACGGCGCGGCTCGAAAAAGAGCTGGGTTCGATCATCAAGCACGGTTTCGCGGTCCTTTACATGATCGCGGTCAAGCTGGTCGCGTTCAGCGAGGCGAACGGCTATCAGGTCGGCTCGCGCGGCTCGGTCGGCTCGTCGCTGGTCGCGTCGATGTCAGGCATTTCGGAGGTCAACCCGCTGCCGCCGCACTATTACTGCCCGAAATGTCAGTACAACGAATTTTTCACCGACGGTTCGATCGGCTCCGGCTTCGATATGCCCGATAAGGTCTGCCCGAAATGCGGCACGATGATGATCGGCGACGGACAGGACATCCCGTTCGAGACCTTCCTTGGCTTCTACGGCGACAAGTCGCCTGATATCGACCTCAATTTCTCCGGCGAAGTACAGGGAAAAGTGCATAAATATACAGAAACGCTTTTCGGCTCGGAGAACGTCTTCCGCGCGGGAACGCTCGGAACGCTCGCCGCGAAAACGGCTTACGGGTACATCGTCAAGTACCTCGAAGACCGGAAGCTCAAGCTGAACAACGCCGAGATCAACCGGCTGGTCAACACCTGCGTCGGCATCAAACGGACGACGGGGCAGCATCCCGGCGGCATGGTCGTTGTGCCGAGTGTGGACGAGATTTATGATTTCTGCCCCATCCAGCATCCGGCAGACGATAAGGAAAAAGGCGTTTACACCACGCATTTTGAGTTCAAATATCTTCACGATACCATTCTCAAATTGGACGAGCTGGGGCATGATGTTCCGACGATGTACAAGCATCTTGAGGATATGACCGGCATCAAGATGAACGAGGTGCCGATGAATGACACCCGC
>JAZRXB010000040.1:0-11229 GCA_045600005.1 Eubacteriales bacterium
GCAGCTCCTACGGTGCGGGCATCGGCGGCGGCAAAGGCGGTACAGGCGGCGCTGTGACCGTTTACGGCGGTACCGTAAACGCGACAGGCAGCGAAGACGGTGCGGGCATCGGCAGCGGCTCTGCCTGTGCCAACAACGGCGATGTGATCATATACGGCGGTACCGTGACCGCGAAAGGCAGCGGCAACGGTGCGGGCATCGGCGGCAGCGGAGTCGGCAACTACGGCAATGTGACGATCAACGGCGGTATCGTGACCGCAGAAGGCGGTGAATCCGGTACAGGCATCGAAGGCGGCAGTGTGACGATCAGCGGCGGTATCGTGACTGCGGCAGGCGGTGAGGAAAGAACAGGCTTCAACTGCCTCCAAGCAACGATCAACGGCGGTACGGTAACGGCAGTCGGCGGTTTGTATGGTTCTGCCTTCAGCCCAGTCTGCATGCCGGCCCTTGCTGACAACCTGACCATCAAGGCAGGCGCGGACGAAGAAAGCGCAGTCATCACGGCAGCTCGCGACTTCATGCGTAATTATTCAGCGGCTTACGTGAAAATCACTCCTCCCGCGTTCAGCTTCTATTCCAAGACTCTTTCCCTCGACAGCGCGCTCGCGCTCCGCTTCAAGGGTACTCCTGTAAACGAAAAGCCCTCTCACGACGCTTACATGGAATTCATCGTCGGCGACGGCATCGAAACTCAGACGATGGGACTGAACGAAGCCTATGTCGATGAGAACGGCAGAACGGTCTTCACCTGCTATCTGAACGTTCTCGAAGCAGACGAACCGATCCGTGCCATCTTCCACGACGGCGAATGCGAAAACGAACGGAAAAATCCGTTGTCCGTTTCGGATTATCTCGATCAGGTCCTCGCACTCCACACCGGTGATTCTGCGGTCGACACGGCAACCGTCGATCTTGTAAACGCAATTTCCAACTACGCGCACTTCGCGCAGCTTGCGCTTGCAGAAGAACGCGGCTTCAAGCTCGGCGAAGATTATCAGCTCACCGCAGCAAGAAGCGCCCTCACCAGAAAGACCGCCGACGAACTGGGCGGCTATCAGGCAGACGTCGACAAGATCGAAGGATCGAGCATTGAGAATGTGAACTTCTCGCTCGTACTCGACGACAGGACCGAGATCGACCTTTACATGACCGTCGCTGACGGCGCCCCGGCTCCGACTGTCAGAGTCAGCGGCGAAGAAGTCGAAGTCGTTCTTCTGGACGGCGGACGCTGCAAGGCGGTCATTCCGAACCTGATGGCTCACCAGCTTGCCGACACGTTCTCGGTCGACGTCAACAACGGCGAAGTCATGATCGGTAATCTCTCGGCTCTGAGCTACGCTTTCAACGTTCTCTCGTCCGATCTGACTGCTGACAGCCTGAAGGATGCGGTTTCCGCGCTGTACGACTACTACACCGCGACGATCGCTTACAGAAACGTGTAAACGCATAAGAGGAAGGGATTTTTGAATGAAGAAAAAACTCGTTTTTGAGGAGCCGGTCGTCAGGATCGTTTCCATCCGTCAGGAGGATATCATCACGACCTCTCCGAGTGAGCCGACCAATATGGACGAAATTCCCGACGAGGAAGAATAACTGACCCTCTCATGCGACAACCCCGGAGACGCAGAAGCGTCTCCGGGGTTGTCGCTTTATGTCGGTATGAAACCGGAAAACTCACTTGAAATACTCGTTGATCGCGTCGATCTTCACATCCTGGTAGAAATCCCTCACCATACCGAGGAAATCGTCGAGCATCCACGTTCCGGCATAAACATCGTCGTAAGGGATTTTAATACCATTGTCAGCGGCAAGCGCCGTGTTCAGGTACAGGCATTGGGCAAGAGAAAGGCTCTTGTAGGACATATAGGTCGAGAACACGTGCTGGCGGCCGTTTACCATCAGCTCCTCGTTGGCGTAGGTCATCCACCACGGCTGATCGAAGCGGTGCAGCTCTTCCGCCCGCATATCCGCAAAACAGCCCTTCAGCGACAGCTGCCACATCACGCCGTCGTGTCCGCTGACGACCTCACAGGCGTCCTCTCCCGCCAGCACAGTGGAGGTGACATAGCGTTCCACATCCGAGTTTGCTGTTCCGTAGATGGTCGGCTCATAGGAAAAATGATACTGCTCCTCCGTCTGACTGACCGCCTGATACACCGCATCGTTGATCAGATCGCCGTTCTCCTCATCCGTCCAGAAGAAGGGCAGGTTGGCTTCGTAGGTAGCGAAACGGAATGCCTTTCCGCCGAAATCCTTTTCGGGAAGCAGCGGCTGAACCGGTTCTGCGTCGGTTCCCGCCGGTTCCGGCGCAGTCGTGTCGGAAACCGTTCCGGTTTCCCCGCAGGCAGAAGCGCCGACCATAGCGGCGGCAAGCAGAAGAAGGATAAATCTCTGTTTCATTATTATGAAACCTCCTTGTTTTATGACAGCCCGAAACCCGCTGAGGAAACTGCGGTGAAGCAGCATCCTGACGTTATTGAAGGCGTCCTCATACATATTCGTCTGTGACGGTGCTTTCGGTACGGGCGCGTCCCGCAAAATCGGCGTCTGCGAGAGCGGTATAGCGGCGGATGACCTCGATCTCTGCCGGGTCGTAAGGGAACCGCCCGCCGGGTCGGTAGAGGTCGTGCTGCCATTTGGTAAAATCGAACCCTCTGACCGCCTGATAACCGTCCTTTTCGTATGCCTGCCAGATCCCCTGCGCCGGCTCGTTCGTACCGTATTTTCCTGCGACAAAGCCCCAGTTGTAACAGCCGATCCCTTCAAGGAAATAAAGCGGGAACAGCTCCTGCACACGCTGCCCGGCGCACCGGTTCAGCCACTCGGTGTTGAGCGCGGGACGCCCCAGCTTTTTCAGCTGAGATTTAATATGTCAAGGTGGTTTTCTGCTTATTAACAATAAAGATACAAATATTATTGCCTAACATAAATAGGAAAGGCCGACGAACTATCATCAGCCTTTCCTATAAAAATTGTATTAAATAAGAAACGATTTATTTGATTATTCTGAGGCAGAGCGATGTTTTCTTCTTAAACTTTGTACATTTATGCATCTATTTTTTTGAATTGCCTTTTACCATACAAGAATAAAAGGATAGCCTTTTTGATTATTGCTTTCTTTACGATTTCTTTTCCAATCGGGTCTAACCCAATAAAAGGCTCATCCAGCATAATAAATGATTGAGCATTGATAATTGCCTGTGCAAGTCCAAGCCTCTGTTTCATCCCGAAAGAAAATGTTTTTACTCGTTTGTTTTTCACATCGCTTAAACCAACCAATTCAAACACATTATCAATTGTGCAATTGGCATTCTTAATTTGATGCCTTGAATCAAGTTGATATAGCAATTTAAGATTATCATAGGCGCTAATGTAATCTAAAAAAGCACAATCTATCAAAATTCCAAAGTCTTGAATTACAACCGAATTATTGGAGCAATCGACACCATTGTATAATATCTTACCACTGTCATATTTCAAAATTCCAGCAATCGACTTTAATATGGTCGACTTGCCGGCTCCGTTTTTCCCAATTAGTCCGACAATCTCTCCCGCTTTTAGAGAAAACGAGACATTATTAAGTGCGTTCTTTTCACCATAACTTTTAGAAAGGCCTAACACTTCAATCATGACTGTAAATTCTCCTTTGATATGTAATACATTAAACTATCATACGAGTCAAATCCATACAATACACCATTTTCTATTATAACATATTTATCGTATTTTTTCAAGCTATTATCTAATCTATGTGTTACGACTATGCATAACTTAGATTTAATTTCAGAGAAAACATCGTCAAAAGTCTTTTTTCCTTCTTCATCCATAGCCGCTGTTGGTTCGTCCATTAGAATGATTGAGGATTCCTTTATCAACGTCCGTATCGTCGAAATTTTTGCTTTCTCTCCTCCGGATATTGTTTCGGATGTTATTATCCCCTCACTCATTGCTTCTACATCAAATCGTTTTCTTAATCCATCTTTGCCATCAACATCAATATCATTTTGAAACATACAAAGATTATCATCTAAAGACATCGAAAAAACAAACGGAAACTGGGTTAAATAAGCTATATGCTTATTGTACTCTTTCTCTGAAATGTTTTTATATTATGTCCGTCTATCAAAATTTCTCCAGTATATCCATCGAGCAATCTCTCTGTCTTTCGCAGAGCTTATCAAATTCAGTCTTTTTACCTTCAGCCCATTCCTTAAAAACAAGGAGAATGCTTTCCAATTTGAACGGATCTCCGTACCCTTTGAAGCATTTGTCTTCTACCCTGCACACCATCCAGTCTGAATCGCCGTTGTCTATTTCAAATTTCTCAAAGCTTCTGTTTTCAAGCTCTGTATCGGCAAGGTCTATGGATACCGCCCATCCCGGATTATCCAAGGTTTCGATTTTTACGCCGAAACAGTGCTGCCAATCATCCGTACAATGAGCGCAGAACCATTCTTCCAACCACTTTATGACACTCATAAGCAGCTCCCTTTTCTCAGAACGAAGTGACATACCGTCTCGTCGAATCCTCCTCTGCCTTTCACGCGCCTGCCGCATAACGGTCATTGCCCGTTTATCCGACAGTATCCGCTCACCTCGATCAGCTCCTGACCTTCTTCGGACAGGATGAAATCGAGAAGCGACTGGATCGACGGCTTTTCATTGTCCTTCCGGTACATTGCGTAAAAGCAGGTCGTCAGAGGATACGTTCCGTCCGAGACCGCTTCGGGATCGGGATAAACGCCGTCGACTGCCAGCATTTTCACGCCGCCTTCCCGGACGACCTCCTCCGTGTACCAGCGGAACGAATAACCGATGGACGCGCCCATGAATCCGAGCGGGTTCGTATGGACCTCTTCCCCGTTCAGAAATGCTTCCAGCGCGCTCTGACTGCCCGAGCCTGCCACCCGCTTGATCGGATGAACGGGACGGTTCGCGCCGCCGACCTGCTTCCAGTTCGTATATCTGCCGGTGAACAGTCCGCGCAGCTCGTCCTGCGTCAGCGAATCAACGGGATTGCGCTGATTGACGAGAAACACGAAGGCTTCCTTCCCGATCGGCACGAAATTCAACTCGACTCCCGCCGCCTGCGCGGCTTCAAGCTGTCCGCTCGAAGGATAGGCGGAGAAAAAGACGTCGACCGATCCGTCAAGCAAAGCGCTGAATCCGCGGACGGTGTTGTGAAACTGCAAAGCGGACGCCGGGTCAAAATCGCCGGTCTCATGGTCGTAAATGACGCTTTCTTCCGGATATACCGCTTCGGCAAACGCGCTGTACATCGGAAACAGAGCGGCCGCTCCGTCAAGGACGGGAAGCTCTCCTTCCAGCGCGGCATCCGTCCGGCAGTGGACGATATGGGAGTTTTCGTCAAACGGAAGGTTCCCCGAAACGTCGATCATCTTGATCTTCATTTCATCGTCCGCATCGGACACGCACCGCGACGTGACAAACAGCCAGATCACCGTCCAGAGAAGCGCAAAGATCAACAGGACGGCGGCGATCAGAAGGAGCTGTCCTGCGAGAACAGAATTGTTTTTCCCGTTTTTCACCGCGTTCATTTTACCATACTTCCTTTGCGATAAAATGAATGATCGACACGTACTGATACTGTACGACCGTATAGGCGATCAGCAGGACCGTGATGACGACGCAAATCGCCAGAACGGCGAACAGGACCGCGCTGAACGTTCTGTCTTTCATGAGTTCGTTCCCGCCCGTCTCACATATTGCGGATCGCAAGCGAAAGCAGGATCATGATCCCCGCATACGCCGCCGCAATAATTCCAAGGATCACGGAGGACACGATCAGAAGTCCTCTGCGCTTTTTTCTCTCCTCAGGCTGTTTCACCCGCAGAAACCGCACGAGCGCGAAGGCAAAGAGAGCCGCCGCGATGACCGCGGGAAGGAAAACGACCACGAGGCTGATGAGTGTTCCGATAATATTCATGGTTGAGCCTCCAAATCATGATTCATCAGTCTTATTCTATCATGGTTTTTTGAGTTTGTCAATCTCCGGAAGGCAGCCGGTCACCGCCCGGTCGTTTTTTTCGGAAAACGGCGCGATGTTTATTCAAGACCGGCATTCACGAGATGACAGTACTCCATCGGTCCTCCCATATAGGTCTGAAATTCGCCGACTACGGTAATGTCCGTGCCAAGCTCCGGGTAATCGTCCGGATAGCTGTAATCACCCGCAAGGACAAATTCCAGCCCCTGCTGACAACAGGCGGTCGCGTCGGCGATCACGCAGGCGAAGTAGATCTGCTCCGGCACCGGCTGACCGTTTTCGTCCGCCGCCTGATACAGCGCAAACTGCCCGTTCATTCTGACTTTCTTGCCGATATAGTTCTCCGGTTCATACATCGTTTGCAGGAAAGATGCAGCTTTTCATGGCATTCCGAATCGTCTGTATATTGAAAATACGCTTCATGGCTTCCGGGTTTGCTGACGCGTTTCAAAAGCCCGTCTTCCTCCAGCGCGGCAAGATTCCGATACACCGCGCTGGCGCTGATCTGCTCCTCGCCGAGAGCATCCGCGATCTGTTTGGCCGACAGTGCTTCGTGGGTATGACGCGAGAAATGATCGAGCAGAGTTTTCCGTTGTTTCGTCATATACTTCGCCACGCAAGCCCCCCCAATTTGCGATTCATTCGCAGGTCAGTATAGCAGAAAATCTGACAAAAGTCAATGTCATACGGGAAGAACATGAATTATTTACAAATTTCGCGGAATGCTCCTCCCCGTCGGCGCTTTTCCTCCGGTTTTCTCCGCAAAAGGCTTGCAATCCGGCGGATATTGGGTTATAATATTTCTATGGACCCGACCGACTGAATGGAAGGAACGGAGATATCAAAATGATCTGGAATGCCCGAAACGGCGAAGTGAAGTCCGGCGATACAAAGATGAGCTATGTCCGCTTCGGACGCGGAAAACGGACGCTGATCCTTCTTCCCGGGCTGTCCGACGGGCTGACAACGGTGAAGGGGAAAGCTCTGCTGCTTGCCAGACCGTACACGCGCTTCTTTGATCGCTATATCGTCTATATGTTCAGCCGGAAGGACGAGCTGCCCTCCGACTGCTCCATCCGCGATATGGCGCACGATCAGGCAGAAGCCATGAACGCGCTCGGAATCGGCAGGGCCTGTGTCATGGGCGTATCCGAAGGCGGAATGATCGCGCAGTATCTCGCCGCCGACCATCCGGAGCTGACAGAAAAGCTGATCCTTGCCGTCACGGCTCCCGCCGCAAACGACATGGTTAAAGCCGCCGTCGGGAACTGGATCACCCTTGCCAAGCAGGGAAAGCACAAAGAGCTGATGATCGACACGGCGGAAAAGAGCTATTCGCCGGTTTATCTGAAAAAATACAGAAAGTTCTACCCGATCCTCGGCGCGGTCGGAAAACCGTCGGACTATCACAGGTTCCTCGTCAACGCCCATGCGATCCTCGGCTTTGACGCTTCCCGTGAACTTGACCGGATCGTCTGCCCGACGCTCGTGATCGGCGGCGAAGACGACCGGATCGTCAGCGCTGATGCTTCCCGTGAGCTGCATTCCAAGATCGCCGGAAGCGAACTGTACGTCTATGCGGGGCTCGGTCACGCGGCGTATGAGGAAGCAAAGGATTTTAATCAGCGGGTCTTCGATTTTCTGGAAGCCGGGCGGACAGACTGAACGGTCTGGATATTTGATACGAAAGAGGTCAGGCATGAATATAACGGTATATCTCGGAGCCGATCCGGGAAACAGCGAAAAACTGCAAAGCGCGGCAGCGGAGCTTGGTTCGTTTATCGGAAAACGGGGCGACACGCTCGTTTACGGCGGTTCAAAATCGGGGCTTATGGGCGTCCTCGCAGACCATGTACTCGCCGCCGGCGGTCAGGTCATCGGCGTTGAGCCGCAGATGTTCATTGATCGGGAGCTTCAGCACGATTCGCTCACGGAGCTGATCGCAACGAAGGATATGGCGGAGCGGAAAGCGAAAATGATCGAGCTGGGGGATGCTTTCATCGCGTTTCCCGGCGGGACCGGAACGCTCGAGGAGATCTCCGAGGTCATGTCCCGCGTTTCGATGGGACTGATGGATTCGCTCTGCATCCTTTATAACCTTGACGGCTATTATGACGGACTCAAAGCGCTTCTCGAAACGATGATCTCCTATGAGCTATCATCCGTTGAACGGCAGAAAAATATCCGTTTTGCGGGCGGCATTTCCGAAATCGAAAAATACCTGTCCGCGTAACGTCACGACCTGTTTTATCGGTCGGAATTTCCGGCCGATTTCCCCTGTTTTCCACTTATACAAAAAGGAGACTGTCTATGAAAAATTACTGCGGCAAGGACTGTGAAACCTGTACTGTCAGAGAAACTCAAAGCTGTACCTGCTGTCAGCCCATTGCCGATTCAGGAGGATGTGAGATTGCATCCTGCTGTAAAGACAAAGGGCATGAAAGCTGTACTACCTGTACCCAGCAGACATGGTGTCCCACGGTTCAAAAAGCCATTTCCATGCCGAAATACCGTCGTGAAAAGGCAGAAGCCGAAGCTGAAATCAATAGAAGAAACCGAAAAAATGCCGTGATCATGGTCAGGTGGTGCGTACCGCTGTTCTGGATCTTACTGATTCTGGAAGGCGTGAGACTGATCGCCTCCCTGTCTGAAAATACACCGGCAGTCTTAACTGTGTTAAGCAGTATGCTCATTCTGTCGGAAGCATTCTGTCTTTACAAGCTGCGTTCCGTAACAGAGCGTTATGGAAAAGCGGCGCTGTTTACTGTGCTGACCGCTGTTTTTTCATGCATTCCCGCATTTCTGTCAGCAGATCATGCAGCGCTGTTTACCCTGGTCACTCTGCCCGGCACCATCCTTTCTTATCTTGCTGTTTATCATACATACAGCGCCCATTCGGAAGCGGCAGTCGATGCAGGCGGGGAGCTTGCCGAAAAGTGGGAAAAACTGTGGAAATGGACCATATATGTCCTTGCGGGAGCATTCATAGTGGCTCTGGCATCCGTATTGCTCAGCGTCCTTGGACTGCTGCTTCTGCTGGCAGCCGCGATTGCCTCAGTCATCTGCGGCATTCTGAATCTGGTGTATCTGCATCGCATGACAGAGATTTTCCGGTGGTATCTCAACGAAAACGCATCCGGCAGATAGGGTAAAAATTCCATTGCAAAAAGGTTCTTATGAAAAGACAACAGGATTAAAACAGCCGTTGTTCCTTCATGTTCGGTATACCGGCGGCGCGGACGCGCCGCGGATGGAAAAGGCTCAGTCACTGCGCTCCTTCCCCTTTTCCATCGGTCTTTGAAGCGAGCGTAAATACTGTGAAAGGGTATGATATGGTATTCGTATGATAACACTGGAGGACATAAACATGAAAACCATAAGTTTTCTCGCATTCGCCGATTTCCATTACAAGAAAAGAATGTACCCCGGAACGATCCCCGAGCTGAATAAAATACTCGACCGGGGCAAAGCCGCGGGCGTGAAATTCGCTTTGCAGATGGGCGACTTCTGCAACGATCTTTCCACTTCGCCCGAAATCGCCAGAGCCATGCTCGAAAACCCGCAGGGACTGGATATTTACGGCGTATACGGCAATCACGAGCTTGAGGGCGCGGGGTGCAGTATGCCGCTCGTTACCCCGAAGCTCACGAACCGCCTTGATTCGGTGAGGTTCGGCACTCCCGACGGAAAGATCGGAGACGGAACGATCGGTCATTATTCCTTCGACCGCGACGGTTTCCGCTTTATCGCGCTCGACAGCTTCTATTCGCAAAGACCGGACGGAAAATGGGAACACAACATCCACCTTGTTCCGGCAGAAGGCAACGTCCGCGGGCAGAGTCTCGGAGAAGATCAGCTCGCGTGGCTGCGCGCGCAAACGCTTGACGCCGCGGAGAAGAAAATGCCCGTGATCGTTTTCGCGCACTGCGGGTTTTCCGGGATATGGTCGTCCTCGCCGGACGCCGACGCGGTCAGAGCGATATTCAGAGAGGCAAATTCGATCAGAAGGAATACGGTCGTTCTCGCGCTGAACGGTCATTACCACACCAACCACTTCGCGGTCGTGGAAGACGTGGCGTATTTTGACGTGAACGTCGCCCGCTTCGGCTTCTGGCAGGCTCCGGAGGAAAAGCACTATGCAGACGACGCGGAATATCCCTTTGAGGATTTCGACGCGGACGGAAACTCGCTCGGCTGGGGTACATACCCGTTCAACAAGACCTACGGCGGGCTTCACGGGTGGTTCTTTACCGAGCCGCTTTCCGCCATCGTGACCGTGGGAGAGGACGGAAGCGTCAAGGTCGAAGGCTCGAAGACCGAATGGCTGTACGGAATCGCGCCCTCCCGTCCCGACGACGGAACGACGCCCGAAATTTCCGATTTTTCCAAATGAAGATAATAGAGACTGCGCCATGATTTTACAGACGGAAAGACTGTTCCTGCGGGAAATGACGGCGGAGGATTACGACGCGCTGTATCAGGTCCTTGCAGACTCCGATATCATGCAGCATTACCCGTATACCTTCGACGAAAAGCGGGTGCGGGGCTGGATCGACCGGAACATTGAACGCTATCGTATTTTCGGCTTCGGTCTGTGGGCGGTCTGTTTAAGACAGACCGGCGAGATGATCGGCGACTGCGGGCTGACGATGCAGAACATCGGCGGCACGATCAGACCGGAGATCGGCTACCATATCCGCGCCGACAAACAGAGGAAAGGTTACGCGAAGGAAGCGGCGGCCGCCGTCCGGGACTGGACCTTTGAGAACACGCCGTTCCGGGAGATCTATTCTTACATGAAAAGCACGAACGAGCCGTCCGCGAAGACCGCCATGGCATACGGCTGTCGGCAGGTCGATGAATTCCCGGACGCGGAAAACGGACACACCAGAGTTTTCATGATCTCAAAGGACGAATGGCGGAGAGCATGACGGACGCAAAGATCGGGAGCTTGAATGCTCCCGATCTTCCGGATGCCATCAGTATCCCTTTTCCGATTTGCCCAGTATAAAAGAACAGAAAGATAGCCGATTGTTTCATGCTTTAAGATGACAAACGTGATAAGGCAGCCACTAAAAATCCATGAGGAAGAAAACCAAACCCCGATACTATGGGTATCGCGTTTTGTTTTTCAACGGATTATTTGAATTTTTAGAGGTAACCATAATAAAATCCGTTTTTATGTCGGCTTTGCCGACATAAAAACACCTCTAAGGCGAGCC
>JAZRXB010000041.1:0-3126 GCA_045600005.1 Eubacteriales bacterium
TTGGCGATGACGTCCGCCATCGTGTTTTTCAGCGTTTCGGTCGTCGAAACGAGCGTGTCGTCGAACGTGTAGAAGACGCCGCCCAGATATGCGCTGCGCGCTTCCGTCCAGAGCAGTACGCCCGGATCGAAGTATGCCGAATCAAAGATGATGTCCAGCACCTCGACCGATTCGTCGTCGCGCGTGTACTTCGTTTTCAGCACCGTCTCCTTGTAGGTCGGGAGCAGCTTCTGACGGCTGTCAAACGACAGCGCTTCGAGAATGATCGAAACGTTTTCGAGGTCGGTCTTGTCGAGCGTCTTCGGAATGCACGAGATCATGCCGCCGACCGCGATCGAGCGGTAGTTCTCCTGCGACTCGTCGAATTTCGGGCCGGGGAGCATACCGATGTCAAATTCGTACTCGCGGTAGGTCTCGGTCTGCCAGATCGACGCCGCCTGCATCATGACCTTGCCGTCCGCGAACAGACCGTCCTGCATACCGCCCATCGGAGAGGGCGCGTTGTAATACCATTCAGCCGAATTTTTGAACGAGTCGATGACCTTCTGCATCTTCGTGATCGAAAGCTCGTTGCCCGGGATGGCGAAGAACGGCTGTCCGTTCGCGTCGTTTTCGACGAAGTTCACGCCCGAGCCGGTCAGGATCAGCTGCATACCGACCTTCGAGCAGGCGGCAAGCCCGTACTGGTCGGCGTCGGTCATCTTCGTGTCGCCGTTCAGGTCGCGCGCGTACTGCCTGACCGTGGCGATCATCCTGTCGAACGTCCATTTGCCGGTCCTGACCAGATCATAGAGCGACTCGGACTGCTGGATCGTCGAGTAGATGTCCTTGTTGAAGTAGTAGAGGTAGAGCTTGGAGTACTCCGACAGATTGAAGTCGCCCAGCGCGGCGTACTGGACGCCGTTCGCGCGGAACATCTCGTTCGCGGACTGGTTCCACCACTCCTTCTCGAGGTTGACGTAGGGCAGCTTGTCCCACGACGCGAGAATGCCCGCCGAGACTGCCGGATTGACGTTCGAGTCGTAGATCTGCGCGAGCTTGTAGACGTTTTCGCCCGCCATGACCGCGCTCTGCAAAACGCCGATGCCAAGCCCCTGCGGCTCCTCGCGGATGACGCAGTTGAAGCGCTCCTCAACGCGGCGGTTTCGCTGATAGATCTCGTCGCTCACGAGGTCGCCGGTCTCCTCCTCCACGTCCACCGGGCGGAGCGAGAAGCCCATTTTGTCCGCCGACGGGATGAAGACGACGAATTCGTAGCCGCCCATGTCCTTTTCGGGCAGACCGTCGGTCAGCGGCGGTTCGGTCTCGGGCGCGGCGGTCGCGTCGTTCGCGCCGGTCGTCGTGACCGGTTCCGTCCCGGTCCCGCCGCAGGACAGCGAGCCTGCCGCCAGCAGCGCCGCCAGCAGGATCAGCGCGGTGCGTTTGCCAAATTTGCGTAACATGATAATACCCCCTGTTCAGATATTTGGTTGTCTCCATTATAACACGTCCCGCGCGGAAATTCCTTAAAAATCCTGCATTGAATCTTGAAAAACAAGCAAATCACGCGGAAAATAATGCAGAAATTGAAAAAAGCCTTGCGTCTGCGGGCGATGTGTGGTACAATGGACAAAAACGGTCTGACAACGGAGGGAAGCGTATGGCGATCAATGAGGACTTCTCGCAGATCTCGCGGATCATGCGGCACATTTCGGCGTATCTGACGCGCATCGAGCGGGACTATTCGCTGCTCGTGTCGGTACACGCGGAGGATCATTTTTTCGAGTCGTTTCTGCTCGACCTCGGCTGGCACAATCATCACATCTGCCCGTACTGCCTTTATGTGAAGAAGGATCCGGCGTTCGCGCACCGGTGCATCCACAATCAGCGGATGGTCGCCGCCGCGTTCTCCGCGGACCCGACGCCGCGGTTCGGACGCTGCGCGTTCGGCGTGGAGGAATTCGACCTGCCGATCAAGTCGGAGGGAACGGCGGTCGGCTTCATCAGCGTCACGGGCTACTGCACCGACCCCGAAGCGGCGCGCGCGAAGGCGGTCCACCGCGGCATGACGCTCGACGCGGCGTATGAGAAAGCGCTCGCGTCCCTCTCGCCGGTCCTGCCCGACCCGAAGCTGCTCATTGAGCTGTTCAGCCCGATCGCGGATCTGCTCGGATTCGTGTACATCAAGACGCGGCAGCGAAAGAAGCGGACGGTGCTGAACTACAACAGTCTCGTGCGCTACATCGACCGCCACTACGCGGAGCCGATCAGCGTGGACGTGCTGGCGGCGGCGTCGTACTGTTCGCCGTCGCTGATCAATCATCTGTTCAAGAAGACGGGCGGGCTGTCGGTGAGCGCGTATGTGACGAAGGTGCGCATCGAACACGCGCGCACGCTGCTGGCGGCGACCGATCTGCCGGTGCGCGAGGTAGCGTTCCGGGTGGGGTTTGACGATTCGAACTATTTTTCGTCGGTATTCACGAAGCAGACCGGCGAAACGCCGCGCCGTTTCCGCGCCGGACGCGGGCGGTACAACGCCGAAAACGACAACGAATAAACGGTTTTCCGCTGCGCGGGGCTTGGCGCGCTTGGTTTGCCGCTTACAGGACGTGAGGTTTATGCGCTCGGTTTGCCGTTCGCCAGACAAACAAACGTCTCATTTCCGTCCGGCACACACTGCGGCAGACGCTTTGCCGAGCCGATTCAAGCGGCGAAATATCAAAAAAACGTTGCTTTTTAGCGGATTCTGTGGTATAATGAAGAAGATCGCCGGGTCTGGCAAAGCCAAACGTAAAACGGACGGGTCTGCCGTCCGAAACCGGCAGAGAAACGAGGTATGTCGATGGAATTCATTACCAAAACGAAAAACGCCCTCCGACGCTTTGAAACGTCCGAGGAAATGCGCGGGGGCGTGACCTATTACACCTTCCGCGTCGAATTTGAAGCCGCCGTCCAGCCGTCCGAGCTTGAGATCCTGTTCTCGTTCCCGATGCGCGACGTGAACGGCGTCTGGACGCCGCTCGGCTCCGCTTCGACCGAGGTCCGCCCCGACTGGTCGCGCCGGAGCGCAGGCTCCGCGATGGCGAGCGGTCTGCCGATGCTCGCGGGCTTCGGCGCGGACGGCGAAAACCGCTTCACGCTCGCGCT
>JAZRXB010000042.1:0-24701 GCA_045600005.1 Eubacteriales bacterium
CATATCTTTGAGTAACTTCCTTATCTTTTTGGGTCATATCATTTTAACACATACATTTTGAAAAAATTATTGAAACTTTCTCCGCGCGGCGAAGCGATTTTCACTTTCCGGCTTTTCTGCCGGAAGCGCCGCCGGACGCCGGCACGATCAGTTGACCGGTCAGTATGGCGGCAAGATAACCGAGGAACGCCCGGATCAGCGCGCTCACATAGGGCGTTGCCAGCGTGACGGCTTCGGAAAAGCTCTGCGGCGCACCGACTGCCAGAAGCAGAACGGTCATGTTCAGCACGGCGACGGCAAGATAAAAGCCGAACGCGGCGAGCGAGGTATAGACCGTCCCGGCGGACAGCGGATCTTTGAGCGAGAAAAGCGACGGCTTTTCAGACTCGGCCGTTTTCCGCGAAACGTGCCGCAGGATCAGCGCCATGACCAGCACCCGAAGAAGGTCGAACAGCAGATTGACGCCCCACATCAGAATATTCTGTGCGGCGAAAGCGTACTTTCCGTAAAAGGCGGCGTTCTCGATGATCAGCACCGCGTACCGCAAAAGCGTTTCCCCGACGCACAGCAGAAGGACCGTCCGCACGCTCCGGCGCTTCACAAAGGCGTGCGTCAGACAGGCGTACAGCACAAACAGGCAGAGAAATCCTGCCGTGTCGGAAAGGTAGCCGAAAAGCTCGCCCAGCACGGCGGACGCGGTGATATCGTTGATCAGAATGGTGGAAAGCGAGCCGAACACCGCGCAGAAAAGCGCCGGCGTCAGAGCGGCTGCCGCCGAGATCTGGATAAGGCGGGTATTTCTGACCTGATTCATGAGTGTTTATCCTCCTGTCGGGAGATCCCGGCTTCGTCCGGAACCACTCCGAATAGTATATCACAATTCGCAGAACGGGGTATGACCGTAATGTTTTAAGTTTGTTAAAAAATAGCAAACAAAAAATTAAAATAACAGAAAAATGCGGGTTTGCTTTTTCTGCAAAAGTATGGTATAATGATATAGACAGACAGGCAGAGACGTCGCAGTTCCCTGCTTTACGGAAAGGCTTGACAAAATGAGAGAAACGCTGAATTTTGACCGCGGCTGGCTGTATCATGCCGAAACGCCGCGCGATCTGGAAATGCCGGAAACCTATGGTTTCGCGTATGTGGCGTCCAAGACCCAGTCCATGAAGTACGGTCCCGCGGCATATAAGCACAACGACAATCCCAACTCGTGGTCTTTCACTGACGAAATGTTCCCCGAAAAATGGGAGCAGGTCACACTGCCTCATGATTACATGATCGGTCAGACGCCCGACCCGGAAGCGAATCCGGCGCGCGGCTTCGTGCATTATCATAACGCATGGTACCGCCGTCATTTCCGTCTGACGTCCGCCGACCGCGGACGCCGCATCACGCTGCTGTTCGACGGCGTGACCGGCAGCAGCACCTTCTGGCTCAACGGCTGTCTCATCGGTCACAATTACTGCGCCTATACGCCTGTGGAGCTTGACCTCTCGGATTATGTGTTCTATGATAAGGAAAACGTCATCGCCGTTCACATCGACGCTTCCCTCATTGAAAACTGGAACTATCAGGGCGGCGGCATCCACCGGCACGTTTACCTCATCAAGACCGACAGGGTCTGCGTCGACCTGTACGGCGACTTCGTTTATCCTCGTTTGGAAAACGGGCGCTGGCGCGTCCCGGTCCGCACGACGGTCCGCAACGACGCCTATACGCCCGCCGAGGTGAAGCTGGTCCACACACTGACCGCGCCCGACGGCGGAAAGGCGGCTGAATTTTCGGTTCTCGGAACGGTTCCCGCCCGGACCCTTTCCGACCTTGACGCCGAAACGACCGTCTCCGACCCGCGGCTCTGGGACGTGGACAGCCCCGAACAGTACACGCTGACGACCGCCGTGTACCGGAAAAGTCCCGCTGTCGAAGAAGCGGCCGAGATCGCATCCGCCGACGGAAATTCGGTTTTCCGGACCGAAGTGCGCACGATCCCGGTCGATGAGGACGGATGGTACGAATGCGACCGCTACTTGACCCGCTTCGGCTTCCGCGACGTGCGCATGGACCCGGACAAAGGGCTGTTCCTAAACGGCCGGAACGTAAAGATCAAGGGCGTCTGCGCCCATCAGGATTTCGGTCTGACCGGCAAGGCGGTCCCCGACAACATCTGCCGCTATCAGGTGAAGCTGGCGCGCGAAATGGGCGCGAACGGCTGGAGATGCGCACATTACCCGCACAATCCGGCGACGATGGACGCGCTCGACGAAATGGGCTTCCTCGTCATGGCGGAGGTGCGGCACTTCGCGTCGACGCCCGAAGCGCAGCGCGAAACGGCGCTCAGCGTCAAGCGCGACCGCAACCGTCCGGGCGTGATCTTCTGGTCGTCCGGCAACGAGGAATGCGAATATCACAACATCGAACAGGGGATCTATATCCAGCGCGCCATGCGGGAGGAGATCCGGAAATACGACCCCTATCGTCCGGTCGCAAGCGCTGCGGGCGCACCCGAAAAGGTCCTCGTCTTTGAAGCCTGCGACGTCATCATGGCAAACTACCGCTTCAAATGGGTCGATAAGCTCCACGAGCTTCACCCGGCGCTTCCGTTCGTTTCGAGCGAAAACGTCGCGGTCGGTACGTCCTATGGCGCGTATTTCGGCAGACGGGAGCAGGACGGACGCGAAAGTGCCTACGACCATGACCGCGATCCCGAAGAACGCTACTTCGGGCGCGAGGGAACGTGGAAGGATATCGCCGCGCGTCCGTGGATGATGGGCGGCTACCAGTGGCAGGGCTTTGAATACAGAGGAGAAGCCGCGTGGCCGCGTCTCTGCTCCTGCTCCGGCGCGGTCGACCTGTTCCTTCGCCCGAAGGACTCCTTCTATCAGAACCGTTCCCACTGGACCGACGAACCGATGGTCTACCTTTTCCCGCACTGGAACCACAGAGGGCTGGAGGGCGAGATCATCGACGTATGGGCGTACACCAACTGCGAGAGCGCCGAGCTGTTCTTAAACGGCGAAAGCCTCGGCGTGCGGGAGGTCGAGCGCTTCGGACACGCCGAATGGAAGGTCCCCTACGCGCCCGGAAGGCTCGAAGTCATCGCCTGCCGGGACGGGAAACGCGCCGCTTCGGACGTGCGCGAAACGACCGGCAGAGCGGCCGCTCTGAAGCTCGTTCTCGAAAACGGTCCGGTTTATGCCGGACGCCGGGATGCGGCGCTGGTCGGCTGCTATGCGGTCGACGCCGAGGGACGCATGGTCCCGGACGCTTCACCGCTCGTCCACATCGACTGCGACCCTGCCGCGCGCGTGCTGGGAACCGGCTCGGACAACACCGATCACGTACCCGTCGCCTGCCGCGACCGCAGAATGTACATGGGACGGGTCGCCGCCGCCGTTGAGGTCGGTCCGCAGGCGGGAGAGTTCCGCGTCTTTGCCCGTGCGGACGGTCTTGACGCGGCTGTGCTTCACATCACCGCCGAAGCCGCGCCCGCCGAGGTCTCCGCACCCGGCGCCGCCGTTTACCGGGACGGCGGCGGTCACAATGCCGATTCGTAAACAACTGCCGCGGGGCGACCCGCCGCATGATCAAGGAAAGGATTATTTATTATGAAAGCCAAATTAACCGAGCGTGAACGCGCTGTCTATGATTATATCGCCGCTACCATCCGCACCGAAGGATACGCGCCCAGCGTGCGCGACATCTGCGCCGCGCTGGGACTGAAAAGCACCTCGACGGCTCACGCTTATCTCGCCCGTCTGGAACAGAAGGGCGTCATCCGGAAGGAATCCGGCAAGAGCCGCACCCTGCGCATCGGACAGGAGGGCGAAACGCCCGTCTCCGTCCGCGTGCCGATCGTCGGACGGGTCGCTGCGGGAGCTCCGATCCTCGCCGTTGAAAATACGGAGGGCTATGTCGATTTCACGCCCGTCTCCGGGCAGAACAGCGCCGACGGTTTCTTCGCTCTGCGCATCAAGGGCGAGAGCATGATCGAAGCCGGCATTCTGGACGGCGATCTGGTCATCGTCGAAAAATGCTGCTCCGCGAAGGACGGCGAGATCGTCGTCGCGCTGATCGACGGCGAAGCGACCGTCAAGACCTTCTACCGCGACGGCAGCCGCATCCGTCTCCAGCCCGAAAACCGGACCATGGACCCGATTTACGTCACCGACGTTATCATTCTCGGAAAGGTCGCGGCGTGCCTTCGTTACTACGCCTGACCTTCTCTCCGAAAGCACCGCAGGAGAAGCTCTGACATGATCGCAATCAGCCTGTCCGACGTTTCGCTCGAATTCGGAACGGACGTCATACTCGATAAAATTTCGTTCAGCCTGAACGAGGGCGACAAGCTCGGCATCGTCGGCGTGAACGGCGCGGGCAAATCCACGCTGTTCCGTCTGATCACCGGCGCGCAGACCGCCACCTCCGGTTCGGTCTACATTTCCAAGGACAAAACCGTCGGAATGCTTGAACAGAACACCGGTCTCGAAGGCGACAATACCATCCTCGGCGAGATGCTCGCCTCCTTTTCCGACCTCATCGCCGACGAGCAGCGGCTGGAAACGCTCGAAAAACAGCTTTCCTCCGGCGATGAAGTGATCATTTCGCAGTACACCTCGCTCGCGGACCGCTTCAAGCGCGCGGGCGGCTACGAATTCCGCTCGCGCTGCAAGGGAATCTTAAAAAATCTCGGCTTTGACGAGCGCTTCCACGACCTGAAAATTTCCAGTCTGTCGGGCGGTCAGAAGACCCGTCTTGCTCTGGCGAAGCTGCTCATCACCTCGCCCGATATCCTGATGCTCGACGAGCCGACCAATCACCTCGACATCGAAACGATGGCGTGGCTCGAAGATTTTCTCTCCTCTTATAAAGGCACGCTTCTCGTCATCTCGCATGACCGCTGGTTCCTTGACAAGGTGACGAACCGGACGCTTGAGATCGAAAACACGCGCGGCGGGCTTTATAACGGAAATTACTCCCGTTTCGTCGAATTAAAGCAGGAAAACCGCGACATCCGCGAGCGGCAGTATAAGAATCAGCAGCGGGAGAT
This sequence comes from Eubacteriales bacterium, assembly GCA_045600005.1. Classification (GTDB taxonomy): domain Bacteria; phylum Bacillota; class Clostridia; order Oscillospirales; family CAG-272; genus Flemingiibacterium. The sequence goes on from JAZRXB010000042.1 coordinate 5,051, forward strand.
CGCCCGCATCGAAGCCTATATCGAGCAGCAGCGCCGCTGGAACCGCGAGCGCAACATCATAGCCGCCGAGAGCCGTCAGAAGGCGCTCGATCGCATGGTGAAGATCGACCGCCCCGACGCGCTTCCCGACAAGATCCGTTTGCAGTTCACCAAATCCGGCGAATCCGGCAACGACGTGCTGACCGTCCGCTCGCTCGCCAAGAGCTTCCCGGACAAGCCGCTGTTCTCGGACATTTCTTTTCTTCTGAAAAAACACGAGCATCTGTTTATCGCCGGACCCAACGGCTGCGGCAAATCGACGCTCATCAAGATCATCGCCGATAAGCTGACGCCCGACGACGGCAGCTTTGAATTCGGCTACAACGTTACGGTCGGTTACTACGATCAGGAAAACCAGAACCTCGACCCGGACAACACGGTGCTGGACGAGCTGTGGGACTGCTACGAAAACCTCACGCAGACCGAGATCCGTTCGGCGCTGGCGCTGTTTCTGTTCAAGGGAGACGACATCGAGAAAAAGGTCTCGGTTCTGTCCGGCGGCGAAAAGGCGCGTCTGACGCTCTGCAAGCTCATCCTGTCGAAGATGAACCTGCTCATCCTCGACGAGCCGACCAACCACCTCGACATCAACTCCCGCGAAGCGCTCGAAAAGGCGCTGCTCGAATTCGACGGCACGATCATCGCCGTGTCGCACGACCGCTATTTCATCTCGAAGCTGGCGACCCGCGTGCTCGATCTGTCGTCGAAGCCCGCGCTCGACTTCACCGGAACCTACGAGGAGTACAAAACCTACAAGGCGCGCACGGCGAAGACCGAGACCGACGATGCGCCTGAGGTCATCACCGACGCGAAGGAACAGTATCTGAAAGCGAAAAACAAGGCGTCCGAACAGCGCCGCCTTCAGACCCGCATCCGCCGCAACGCCGAGGAAACGAAAAAGCTCGAAGCCGAGCTGGAAACCGTTCTCGCCGCGCAGGCGGACGAATCGAAGCAGAGCGACTACAAGCAGATGAACGAGCTGTACGAGCGCCAGACCGCGATCGAAGAGCGGCTGATGGAGCTGTATGAGGAGGCGGAGAGCTTTGAATAAGACGAAGCTGCTGGTCGTCGGCATCATCATGAACTGCGCCGGGACCGAAAAATCCTTCCTGTCGTTTCTGTCCTGCCTCGATTTCACGCGCTTCGACGTGACGCTGCTGCTTGCAAAGCGCGAAGGATTATTACTCGACCAGCTTCCGCCGGAGGTGAAGGTCGTCACGATGGAGGAACCCTTCGGCGACCTGTTCTTACTGTCCGGCAAAAACGCCGTGAAGACGCTCGTCGACTGCTTCGTGAAGAAAAATCCGCTGACGCTGTTTGAGATCTTCCCCTATTTTGTCGGCAGTCTTTTCTCGAAGGGCAAAAAGCGCGCTTCGGTCGCCACGAGGATGTGGATCCATTTCATGCGGAAAATGCCCGACCTGAAAGAGGAATACGACGCTGCCGCCGCCTATTGGGGCGACCGGACGATGTTCTATCTGTGCGACAAGGTGAAAGCGAAGAAAAAGCTCGCGTGGCTGCACTTCGATTACGCCAATCCGCCGCGCGACGACGATATTTATCTGCCCTATTTCAGGCGCTGCGACAAGGTCGTCACCGTTTCGTCGCTCGTCGACGAATCGCTGCGGAAAAAGCTGCCCGAGATCGCCGACCGCTGCGTGAAAATGGAGAACATCACGAATCCCCGTCAGATCTGGGATCTTGCACTGCGCGGCGAGACCTTCCCCGACCGGCATTTCACCGGCAGACGGATCCTGACCATCGGCAGGATCAGCGAACAGAAGGGGCTTGATCTGGTCGTTCCGGTCCTGAAACGGCTCCGTGAGGAAAACGTCGACGTGCGCTGGTACGTACTCGGTGACGGCGACAAAGCCTATAAGGATAAGCTCGCCGGAATGCTGGTCGACGCGGGCGTCGCGGACATGATGCTCTTTCTCGGCACGACGACCAATCCCTATCCCTATCTGCGCGACTGCGATATTTACGCGCAGCCTTCCCGTCACGAGGGCAAGCCGATCGCCGTCGAGGAGGCGAAGATCATGTATAAGCCGATCATGGTCTGCCGCTATCTCTCCGCGCCGGAGCAGCTCGAAGACGGCGCGCTCGGCGTGATCTGCGATATCTCCTCCGACGGCATTTATGAGGGAATCAGGAAATTACTCGATTCGCCCGCGCTCTGCGACCGTCTTTCCGAAACGCTTCACAGCCGGACGTTCGGCAACCGTGAGGAGATCGAAGTCTTCTACCGGATGCTGGAGGAGTGACCGGTCATGCTCCATAAGATGAATTTACAGCCCGGACCGTTCGCCGCCGTGGTTTCGGGACAAAAAACGGTCGAGCTGCGTCTGTGGGACGAAAAGCGGCGGCGAATCCGCGTCGGCGACATCATCCGGTTTGCGCGGGCGGACGACCCGTCCCGGACGGTCGAAGTCAGCGTGACGGCGCTGTCCCGCTTCCCGGATTTTGCCGCGCTGTACGCCTCCTTCCCGTCCGGATCGCTCGGATACGCGGACGGAGAGCCTGCCGACCCGCAGGATATGGAAAAGTATTATTCTCCCGACGAGCAGAAAAAGTACGGCGTGGTGGGGATCGGGATCCGGCTTATCGAAGCGCCGTCCCTTTCGGACGGACAGACAGAATAAACGCACCGGCAAAAGCCCGGCGGGAACCTTCACGGATCCCGCCGGGCGTGCTTTTTACTTTAATGAACGCGCAGTGAGAGCGTCTTACTTGGCCGCTTCGTCAAACGCCTTGATGAGATCGTTCATCTTGGTCTTGAACGCATCGCGGTTTGCCGCTTCGGACGAAACGAAGTTGTTTTCGGGGGTCTTGCAGGCGTTCATGACGAAATCGACGATGCCGATCTCCGAGAAGGCCTGGCTCATATCCATCAGACCGGACGAGAACAGAATGTCAAGCATTTCGCTCGATTCGTCGTCGCGTCCGCCCTTGCGCTTCAGGGTGATGTCGTAGTAAGCCGGGGTCAGGGTCGTCTTGGAACGGTAAGCAAGCGCTTCGAGGATCAGAGCGGACTGGTCTGCGTCGATGCCGCTGTTCGGGATCATATACGCCGTGCCGTTGTTGTACTGGATGATGTTGGTGTAGTTCTCCTGCTTTTCATCGAGCTTCGGGAACGGGAGGATACCGAAGTCGTCGGTCATGTCGCGGAGCATGGTCGAGGTCGTGATCGGGGTCATGAAGAAGAGCGAACGGCGTCCCATGAAGGTCGCCTGTGCGGATTCCGCCCACGACTTGCCGGTCGTATCGTACAGCAGCATGACGTCGCTGTCGGTGATGAAGTTGTAGATGCGGTCAAAGGCGCTGACGACCGATTCGCTGTTCAGGTTGTAGTCGAGACCGCCGTTCTTGTTCTTGGTGATCGGGAGATTGCCGCTTCCGGCGAGCAGAGCGGGCGCGCAGCGGTACTGACCGATGATGCCCCACTGGTCCTTGTCCCACGTCATCTGCGAGTCGCCGTCGAGATCGCGGACCGCGAGCTTTGCATAGGAGGCGAGCTTATCGAGTGTCCATTTGCCGCTGCGGACGATCTCATACAGGTCGGGGATGTCCTTGTACTGATCCTTCAGGACCTTGTTGAACAGACAGCTCCACGAGGCGTTGTTGTCGAGCATATTGATATCGCCGACCGCGAAGTAGATGTGACCGTTCAGCTCGCTGCTCTTCATCATGTTGACGTCCCACCAGTCGCGGGTGAAGTCGAGATAATCGAGCTTACTCATATCCGCCGAAAGCGACTGGCTCGCCATCGAGACGCAGCCCGAAATACCGGCGCACGCCGCGTCGTAGGACTTGTCGCCCGCCATGACGTCGGTGCGGATCTTGCCGGGGATATCGCTGAATTTGACCTGAACGTGCGAGATCTCGATGTTGTAGGCTTCTTCGACCATCGTGTTGCGCTTGTAAACAGCATCGTTGATCGCGTCGCCGTTTTCTTCGTCGGCGTCGATGTCGTCCGCGCTCCACGAGGAGTCGCCGGACGAGAGCTTTTCGCCGCTGATGATGCGGAATTCGTAGCCGCCGAGGTCTTTCTTTTCGAGAGCGTATTCGGTTTCGACGGGCGCTTCGGTCGTCATTTCGCCCGAAGAAGCGGTCGTTTCGGCAGGAGAGCCGGAGGAACCGCAGGCGGTCGCCTCAGCGAGAAGGAGCAGGGTCAGCAGAAAAGAACCGGTGCGGAGTGCAGTTTTCATCATTATCTTTCCTTCCTTAATGTAATAATATTTGGTCCGGTGAAAATTCGGGGCCGGGACCTGTTTTCCGCCTGCCTTCCGGCTGTCGGCGGAACGTAATTTGATTATATCACAGAGAACCGCCGCCGTCAATACCTTTCGGCGGGAAATCAGCAGTCTGTTCCGTTTGAACAGATTTGTTCGTTTTTTTCTCCCGTCTGCTTGACAATGGCGGGAATCGGTTGTATAATGAAGACAGCTGAAAAAACAAGATGAAGAAAAAACGATACTGCGGATATCGCGTTTTCTTTTTCTCGGATCCTGCACGTTTTTATGGATGACCTTAAATTGTTTTATTGTGCCGAAAGGAGTATGAACTCATGAAAAACCTGAACCGAAAGGGTGCGCTGATCCTGGCGGCGCTCCTTCTCTCGCAGACCGCCGTGTCCTGCGGCTCGTCGGAAACGGTCAGCGACACGACCGCTCCGACCGAAACCACCGAAGCGCCCGTCGACGAGGATCTTGAACACGTCGATTTCGACAAGACCTTCAATGGCGAGACCTTCACCATGTATCTTGCGCATCCGGATACCACCTATCTTGTGGAGGAGGAGACCGGCGACATCGTGGACGACGCGCTCGTCAAGAGCAAGCGTCTCGTTGAGGAACAGCTCAACGTCAAGCTGAACGTTGTGGACTCCGGCTTCGGTTCCAGCGGCAGCGAGCAGGCGCTGGCAACGGCGGCGATCGCCAGCCTGATTTTAGCGGGCGACGACACGAACGATATCTACCTTCACGTGCAGCACACGGGTATGCCGGGGCAGATCGCGGAAGGCTATTACCTCGACTGGAACACGATCCCCTACATCAACTTTGAAAAGCCCTACTGGTATCAGAAATGCCTGTCCGATATCAACTATTACGACAAGGTGTTCGCCATGACCGGCGCGTACAATCTCGCTTCGATGAGCGGCGGCAATATCCTGCTGTTCAACAAGCAGATCCTTGACGACCTCAATATGGAATACCCCTATCAGATGGTCAAGGACGGAACATGGGTCGTCGATACGTTCAAGCAGTATATCATCGACACGACGAAGGATCTGAACGGCGACACGACCATCGACAAGGAGCATGACCAGATCGGTTACTGGGGCTGGGGCTATGAACAGTATCCCGCTTTCTTCATGGGACTGGGCGGCGACATCGTGACCAAGCAGCCGGACGGCTCGCCGCTGATCACGGTCAACAACGAGCGCACCGTCAATCTGATCGACAAGATGAACGAGGTCTTCGCCCTTGACGGCTCGTTCGTCGAATGGGACACGTTCGGCATTTTCCAGACCAAATTCAAGAGCGGCGAGCTGACCTTCCTCCATGCGTCGCTGAGCTGGCTGCTCAACTTCCGCGACATGGAAGACGACTACGGCGGAATCCCCTATCCGAAGCTCGACGAAAAGCAGGAATCCTACTGCGTCCGCGTCCAGAACGGTACGGGTCTGACCTACATTCCGATCACGAACCATCGTCTTGAGCTGACCGGCGCGGTGCTGGAAACGTTCGCGTGCGCATCCTATAACTATGTTCTCCCGGCTTATTTCGAGACCGCGCTGACCGCAAAGGGCTCGCGCGACACCGAGACCGAGGAAATGATCCCGATCATCCGCGAATCCTGCTCGTTCTACGACGAGGCGGCGACCGGCTTTGCTGTCCGCAGCGCGGTCGACAACGGACTTGCCTCCTATTGGGCGGGCGTTGAAGCGAAAGTCACCGACGCGGTGCAGAAAAACATCATCGACGTGTACGGGAGCGGAAAATGATCTCCCGGCAGCCGGAACGTCCGGACGGGCGCTCCGGCTTTTGAAATGAAAAAATAAATAAACTGTAAAATTCTCTTTTCTATTGCAAAAGCCCCCCCGGTTGTGATATAATAATAGAGAACAAGATCATTGACTGACTTTCAGGAGGTTTCCCCTTGATTATCCAACTTGAAGAAGCAAAATACAAGCTCGTCAATATGCGCGACGACGTCAAAGAGCTGGCGTCCGCGCTCCGCGTGGAACAGCTGGCTGCCGAGATCGCGGAGGACGAAAAGATCACGACCGACCCGAATTTCTGGAACGACGCGGAGAATTCCAGCCGCGTTCTCCAGAAGATCAAGCAGAAGAAGGATACCATCGCCGAATTCGAGCATCTGAGAGACAAGCTCGAAGACGCCATCGTCCTTGCCGAAATGGGCATCGAGGAAAACGACGAGAGCGTAGTCCCCGACGTCGAAAAGGAACTGCGCGAGATCGAAAAGGAAGAGGAGCGTCAGCGCATCGAGGTCCTTCTGTCCGGCGAATACGACCGCAACAACGCCATTCTGTCCTTCCATCCCGGCGCAGGCGGAACGGAAGCGCAGGACTGGGCGCTCATGCTCTACCGGATGTACACCCGCTGGGGTGAGAAGCACGGCTATACCGTCAAGCTCATCGACTGGCTGGACGGCGAAGAAGCCGGCATCAAGAGCGCGACCATCATGATCCAGGGTACGAACGCTTACGGCTACATGAAGAGCGAAGCGGGCGTTCACCGTCTGGTCCGCGTCTCGCCGTTCGACGCTTCGGGCCGCCGTCAGACGTCCTTCGCCTCGGTCGAAGTCATGCCCGAATTTGAAGACGACGGCAAGATCGAGATCCGTGAGGAAGACATCGAAGTCACCGCGCACCGCTCCTCCGGCGCAGGCGGTCAGCATATCAACAAGACCGACTCTGCGATCCGCATCGTGCATCTGCCGACCGGCATCGTCGTCGGCTGCCAGACCGAGCGCAGCCAGCTCCAGAACAAGGAAACAGCAATGAAAATGCTGAAATCCAAGCTCATGGAGATCAAGGAACGCGAAAATCTGGCGCGCATCGAGGACATTCAGGGCGTCAAGAACAACATCGAATGGGGTTCGCAGATCCGGTCCTACGTCTTCATGCCCTATACGCTGGTCAAGGACAACCGCACTCAGTTCGAGGACGGCAACATCACGGCGGTCATGGACGGCGACCTCGACGGCTTTATCAACGCATACTTAAAGCTGATGGCAGGCAAGAAGGAATAACGCCTGCCGGCAAGGAGGTAGCTTCATGCTTAAGAAAACCAGATTTTACGCTGCAATTACGCTTTTTATCCAGTCTTTCACGTTCGTTGTGCTGTTTCTGATGCTTTGCTTTAAGAAACAGAGCATCGGCAAGGCGCTTCTTGCCGTCGCAATGGCGGGCGGGCTTGCCGGGGTGTGCTTACTCTGCCTTGACACATGGGACGATCCGGAGGAACGCCGCCGTCCGATCGTGGTCAGAGTCATGCCCAAATCGTCTAAAAACGTTTCCGACGCGGAGGAGGACGATTCCTTCTTTGAGGAAAACGTCACCGACGAGGTGGATATCACCGAAGCGGAGTAAAGCCGAAGAAGCCTGCGGGAAACTGCAGGCTTCTGAATTGTCTCCGGACTGACCAAAAAATATTTGATTTTTTTGAAAAACCTCTTGACAAACGAAGGCGCCTGTGATATAATATCATATGTCAGTTGAAAGACCGACATTGGGGATTGGTGTAATGGTAGCGCGACGGACTCTGACTCCGTTTGTGGGGGTTCGAACCCCTCATCCCCAGCCATAAAAGCAAGTCATTCGACTTGCTTTTCTTTTTCCTTCGTCCGGTCGTCGGATGAAATCCGCACTGCCCGGAAGATGCGCCGTCCATCCTGCTATTTTGAAGCGGTTTCGGACCGCCGACAGGCTGTTCCAGCGTTATTTCACTGAGAATTCATAGATGCCAAAAGTTTGTAATACTGAACGAATTATTGTGAGATGCGTGCGAAAACAACTGATATTATAGTGCATATAATACAAAAATATTAGTTGCTGCATAAACTAAATGGGAAAAGAACGACGGATTTTTCTTTACAACTGATAACATGGAATGGTATCATGATAGTACCGCATCAAATTAATCTGTTGATGAATGAAAGTGAGCTGTCATGATGAACATGAATCTGTCTTCGTTTGCCTGCCCCGAAAGCGCCGTCTTCTTTTTCAGAAAAACGCTCGACCATGCCCGTGTGCTTAGCTGCCGAGTCGATCTGATGCCCATCCCGGAGGAACACCGCTGCGGCTACCGTTTTTCGATGGAACTCTCTTCCGGCGAATCGATCAGCACCGCGGCTGTGGAAGACGTTACCTCCGACTACGATACCGCCGAAAAGCTCTTCGAGCTTCTCAGCCGCGGCAGCGTGTTTCCCTGCCATCTGCTCGACGTGATCTCCGATTTCCTCGCCGGAAACGGATCCGCCGAAGAATGATCCCAAACCCGTCCGGCGCATGACGATCTGCTGCCGATAGATCCCCGCGGTCCGAAAAACGATGCGGCTTCGGACTGCCGGGACGCTGAGGCGATGTCCGACCCGGCTGTCGGACGGCTCCCGCGAAAACGGAGCCGAATTTTTTGAAAAAATCCGGGAAAGTTTGAAAAAAGCCCTTGACAAAAGGGAAATTCCATGATATACTATTCCGGTAAAGAAAGAAGAACTCTCCGTTCTCACCGCCTCAAATTGCTGACAGCGGTCAAAACAGCTGGATAACCGGACACCGTCGGTGTTTTTGAAGTTGTGCGGAGATTTCTTCGCACAACTTTTTTATCGTTTATGGAGGTGCTTCGCTATTAGCACAAAAGAACTGCAAATCAATGAGGAGATCAGGGCAAAGGAAGTCCGCGTCATCGGGGCAGACGGCGAACAGTTAGGCGTTCTGACCGTAAATGCCGCGCTTTCCATGGCTTACGAAAAGGATCTTGACCTTGTTCTCATCGCACCGACCGCTCAGCCTCCCGTCTGCCGCATCATGGATTACGGTAAGTACCGTTTTGAACGCGACAAGAAGGAAAAGGAAGCAAAAAAGAAGCAGACGGTCGTCGAGGTCAAGGAAATCCAGCTTTCGTGCCGCATTGATACACACGATTTCGAGACGAAAGCAAACCACGCGCACCGCTTCCTTGAGGATGGCAATAAGGTACGGGTCGTGGTCAAATTCAAGGGTCGTGAGATGAGCCATCTCGACATCGGACGCGAGATCCTCGAAAAATTCGAGGAGGCCTGCAAGGACGCAGGCACCGCCGACAAGCGTCCCGCGCTGGAAGGTCGGTTCATGAGCATGATTATCAATCCGGTCAAAGCGCAGTCCGTCAAATAATTATTGCTTTGCCGTTGTTTTGCGCCCGCAGCGTGCAGCTCGGACAAACGGAAAGATTATTTCAAAGGAGTATATAAAAATGGCAAAAATAAAGACTCACAAGTCTACCGCGAAGAGATTCACCGTCACCAAGAGCGGACTGGTTAAGCTCAACCACACCAATCGCCGCCACAAGCTCGGTCTGAAGACCACCAAGAGAAAGAGACAGCTCCGCAAGGCCGGCTACCTGAGCGCCGCTATGGCGGGCAACATCAAGGGTATGCTCGACAACTGATCGCCCTGACGGAACGATCATTTTACTCACATTGTAGAATATTGGAGGATAACATAAAATGGCAAGAGTTAAAGGCGCGATGATGACTCGCAAGAGAAGAAATAAGATGCTCAAGCTTGCGAAGGGCTACTGGGGTGCGAAGTCGAAGCATTTCAAGATGGCCAAAGAGCAGGTCATGAAGAGCGGCAATTATGCGTTCGCCGGCAGAAAGCTCAAAAAGAGAGATTTCCGTTCCCTGTGGATCGCCAGAATCTCCGCGCAGGCTAAGGTTTGCGGCATGAACTACTCCACGCTGATGCACGGTCTCAAGCTCGCAGGCACCGACCTCAACAGAAAGATGCTCGCCGAGATCGCCGTCTCCGACAAGGAAGCGTTCGCTGCAGTCGCAGAGCAGGCAAAGGCAGCTCTCGCAAAATAAGCCAGCATTAAAGCAGCTTTTACAGAAAAACCGGCTCTGCGCCGGTTTTTTTGAATCCTGACAGTCGGAAGGAAAAAACGTGGAAATCATCACCAGTACGAAAAATCCGCTTGTCACGCGGCTTGCAAAGCTGTCGGACCGGAAATGGCGCGAGGCGGAAGGGCTGATGCGTCTGGACGGCGTGAAGCTGTACGCCGAAGCCGTGAAAAGCGGGCTTGAGATCGTGTACGCCTTCGCCGCGGCGAGCCGGTATGAAAAACTGACCGGAGAGCTGGGCGGCTCGCTTGACGCCGCCGAGCGCCTGATCCACGTGTCGGACGAGGTGCTTGAAAAGCTCACCGACGAAAAAGCGCCGCAGGGGATCGTCGCGTTCGCGCGGCCCTTCGCGCTCGAAAAAGAGGACGCGCCGACCGACGGGTGCTTCCGGGGATTATTATTGTCGTCGATCCGCGACCCCGGCAATCTCGGCACGATGATCCGGACCGCCTACGCCTTCCGTATCGACCGGGTCTACGTGACCGCCGACTGCGCCGACCTTTTTGCGCCGAAGACGCTTCGCGCGGCGATGGGAACGAGCTTCCGCCAGCCGATCGCCGTGGTGGAGGACGAGATCGCCTTTGTGCAGAAGCTCCGCGCGGCGGGCTGCGAGGTCCACGCGGCGGCGCTTCGCGCCGACGCGAAACGGCTCGGAGACTTTCCGCTGCCGGAAAAGCTGGTGTTCGCGGTCGGAAACGAGGGACACGGTCTTTCGGAGGAATTGATCGACGCCTGCACGGGACGGGTGATCATCCCGATGAACCCCGACTGCGAGTCGCTGAACGCAGCGGGAGCCGCCGCCGTGCTGATCTGGGAGATGACGCGCGGGCGCGTCTGACGTGTCCGTGAAAGGAGCAAGTCTTATGACATTTTACAATGCGAAAATCTATGACGTCAGCACGCGCCGGTTTACGGAAGGAACGCTGACGGTGAAAAACGGCGTGATCGCCGATCACGCTGACGGCGAAGCTGTCGATTGCGGAGCCGCAGTCTTGCACGGCGTCGACTGCGGCGGCGCGTACCTGATCCCCGGCATGGTCGACGTTCATACGCACGGACGCGCCGGAGCCGACGTGTGCGGCGCGTCCGCAGAGGAGCTCTGCCGGATGGCGGAATCCTACGCTGCGGCAGGCACGACCTCATTCCTGCCGACGCTGATGACCGTTCCCTTCCCGGAGCTGGAACAGACCGTCGACCGGATCGCCGAAGCCGACCGGACGAACCGCGGCGCGGTCATGCTCGGCGTTCACCTCGAAGGACGCTACCTCAACCCGAAGCGCAAGGGCGCACACGACGAAACGCTTCTCGCACCGCCCGACGCGGACGAATTCGAGGGGCTGGTGAAGCGTCTGCGCAGCGAAGCCGGTAAAGAGACGAATCTGACGTGCTTCCACATCACCTGCGCGCCGGAGCTTCCCGGCGGAACGGAGCTTGTGAAGCGCGCGGTCTCGCTCGGCGCGACGGTCGGCATCGGTCACAGCGACGCGACGCTGGAGGAATGCGAAACGGCGATGGCGCTCGGCGCGCGTTCGTTCACGCACCTCTACAACGCGATGAGTCCCCTGAACCACAGAAACCCCGGCTGCGTCGGCGCGGCGCTTTCGTCCGACGCATGGTGCGAGCTGATCTGCGACGGAAAGCACGTGAATCCCGCCGTCACCCGGCTGACCTTCCGTGCGAAGGCGAAGGATAAGCTCGTGCTGATCACCGATTCGACGCTTGCCGCCGGACTGCCCGCCGGTGAATACCGGATGAACGACGTGCCGATCTTCGTGAAGGACGGCGCGGTCTATCTGGCGGACGGAACGCTGACCGGAAGCATCATCAGCGTGTTCGACGGCGTGAAGAATCTCGCCGATTTCGCAGGCGTGCCGATCGAGGAGACGATCCCGTGCGGCACGATCAATCCGGCTCGCATGATCGGCGCGGACGACCGCGTCGGCTCGCTGGAGGGCGGAAAGAACGCCGATTTCATCCTGCTGGAAGAAGACAAACGGACGATCCGCAGCGTCTATGTGCGCGGCGAAAAGATCGTCTGACGGCAAAGCCAAATAAGCCATAAATCCAAAAGGAAACGGATCTTTCGCCTGAAACAACGTTTCCGACAGAAAGGATGATCATCATCATGAGCAACTGTTCCGGAGAAAAATATTATATCACGACCGCGATCGCCTACGCATCGCGCAAGCCGCACATCGGCAACACCTACGAGGTCATCATGACCGACGCGGTCGCCCGCCGCAAGAGACAGGAGGGACGCGACGTCTTCTTCATGACCGGCACCGACGAACACGGCATGAAGATCGAAGCGCTCGCAAACGAAAAGGGGATCTCCCCGAAAGCCTACGTCGACGGCGTATCCGCCGAGGTTAAGGCGCTGTGGGACCTCGTGGGCGCGTCCTACGACAAGTTCATCCGCACGACCGACGACTATCATGAGGAGACCGTCGCAAAGGTCTTCCAGAAGCTCTACGATCAGGGCGACATCTATAAAGGCTCCTACGAGGGCTGGTACTGCGTTCCCTGCGAGTCCTTCATCACCGAAACGCAGGTCGTCGACGGCAAATGCCCCGACTGCGGCCGTCCGGTCGGACGGGCGAACGAGGAAGCCTATTACTTCAAGATGGGCAAGTATCAGGACCGCCTGCTCCAGTATATCGAAGACCATCCCGGCTTCATCGAGCCGGAACTCCGCAAGAAGGAAATGGTCAACAACTTCATTAAACCCGGTCTTCAGGACCTCTGCGTCTCGCGTTCGTCCTTCAAATGGGGCATCCCGGTGACGTTCGACGAGAAGCACGTCATTTACGTCTGGATCGACGCGCTGTTCAACTACGCGACCGGCGTCGGTCTGCGCATCGACGACGACGGCAATATCGTGCCGCGCGAGGAATTCGGCAAATACTGGCCCTGCGACGTTCACGTCATCGGCAAGGACATCATGCGCTTCCATTCGATCTACTGGACGATCTTCTTAATGGCGCTCGGACTGCCGCTGCCGAAGAAGATCTTCGGTCATCCGTGGTTCAACTTCGGCGCGGACAAAATGTCCAAGTCGAAGGGCAACGTCATCTACGCGGACGATCTCGTCAAGCGCTTCGGCGTGGACGGCGTGCGTCACTACTGCCTGTCCGAAATGCCCTATTCGTCGGACGGAAGCATCACCTATGAGGGTCTGATCTCCCGCTACAACGCCGATCTTGCCAACAACCTCGGCAATCTGGTCAACCGCACGGTCGCCATGACCCAGAAGTATTTCGGCGGCGTCGTTCAGCCGTCCGACGTGACCGAGCCGCTCGACGAGGAACTGAAAGCCGTCTGCATGACCGCCGTGAAGAACGTCGGCGAGCTGATGGATTCGTTCCATATCGCGGACGCTTCGGACGAGGTGTTCGCTATGCTCCGCCGCGCGAACAAGTATATCGACGAGACGACGCCGTGGGTGCTTGCCAAGAGCGAAGAAACGCTGCCGCGTCTCGGCACGGTGCTGTACAACCTTCTCGAAACCATCCGCATCGGCGCGATCCTGCTCGTTCCGTTCATGCCCTCCACCAGCGACGCGATCTTCGCGCAGATCGGCAGCGACGTCCGTTCGCTCGAGTCTGCCGAAACGTTCGGCGGTCTGAAGGTCGGCGGAAGGGTCGGCGAGGCGAAGCCGCTGTTCGCCCGCATCGACGAAGCCGCCATGCTCGCCGAGATCGAAGCGGAGCGCGCCGCAGCGCAGGCCAAGGCGGAAGCCGAAGCCAAGGCGAAGGAAAAGCCGGAAGGCTGCGCGATCATCGGCTTTGACGATTTCATGAAGGTCGAGCTGCGCACCGCGCAGATCATCGCCGCCGAACAGGTGAAGAAGGCGAAGAAATTGCTCCGCATCGAAGTCGATCTCGGCTATGAAAAGCGTCAGATCGTCTCCGGCATTGCGAAATTCTACAAGCCCGAAGACCTGATCGGAAAGAAGATCATCGTCGTCGCCAACCTCGCGCCCGCCGTTCTGTGCGGCGTGGAGAGCAACGGTATGCTGCTCGCGTCCGGCGAGGAGCAGCCGATGGTCGTCTTCCTCGATCCCGAAACGCCTCTCGGACAGAGAGTCAGATAAACGACGGGTCTGCCGCCGCCGTCAGGCGGCGGCAGACCTTTTTTGCACAGCTTTGAACGAACCTCATTTCCGTGGAAGGATGATGAACCAAGTGGAATTCATATTTGATCGGAGAACGGAGGATCTGCCGGCGGAAAGCCGGTCGGACGTTCCGTTGTTCGATACGCATTCGCACTATACCGACGCCCGCTTTGAGACCGAGATAAACGGCGGCGCAGACGCTGTCCTGCCGGTCCTGTTCTCCGAAGCGGGCTGTGTGAAGCGGATCGTCGCGGCGGGAACGAACCTCATGTCGAACGCCGCTTCGATCACGCTTGCCGAAAAATATCCCGGCGTCTATGCGACGGCAGGCATCCATCCGTGCGATATCGACCCGTCCGCCGACATGGAAGCGGTCATGGCACGGCTGAGAGAACAGCTTGCGCACCCGAAGGTCCGCGCGCTCGGCGAGATCGGACTGGATTATTACTGGAACGATCCCGAACGGGACGTGCAGAAAAAGTGGCTTCGCCGTCAGCTTGAGCTGGCGGGAGAGCTTCATATGCCGGTCGTCATCCACGACCGCGACGCGCACGGCGACATCATGGATATCCTGCGCGATTATCCGAACGTGACCGGTGAGTTTCACAGCTTTTCGGCAAGCGCCGAGATCGCGCGTCAGCTGGTGAACAGGGGCTGGTACATTTCGTTTTCGGGCGTTATCACGTTCAAGAACGCCGCCCGGCTCGCCGAGATCGTGCCGACCGTGCCGCTTGACCGCGTGATGATCGAGACCGACTGTCCGTATCTCGCGCCGGTCCCGTACCGGGGAAAGATCAATCATTCCGGGCTGATGTGCTATACCGCCGCCCGCGCCGCTGTTCTGTACGGCATCCCGGTCGACGAATTCCGCCGCAGAGCCTACGAAAACGCCTCGCGCTTTTTCGGCGTGATTAACTGAACTTTCAAAGGAGATCTCCATGTCCAACATCGTTTATCAGAACGGGTATCCGTTCGTCGAAATGAACGGGGAACTGATCGCGCCCTGTATGTTCCGTTCCTTCCGCCCGACGCCCGCCAATATTTCGCTGTTCCACCGCGCCGGCGTCCGTCTGCATCAGATGATGGTCGGCGGAGAGATCTGCGGCATGGACGTGCCGTATTCGCTGTTCGGCGGTGTGTGGAAGGACGACGGCGTATATGATTTCGCCGCGTTCGACCGGCAGTTTGAAATGTTTGAGCGGTTCGCGCCGGGAGATTATTTCGTCGTCTTTCTCCAGCTCGACGCGCCGCCTGCATGGGTGGAAAAGCATGAAGGCGCGGTCCCGACCTTCCTCAACGTCCAGACGATGGCGCGGCATGAGGAATTCCGGCGCGGCGCGGCGGCGTATCTGAAAGCGTTCATCGCTTACAGCGAGGAGCATTACGGCGACCGCATCGCGGGCTACGGCATCTGCTGCGGACGTTCCTGCGAATGGTTCGCCAGCGGGAATTACGGCGTTCCGTTTTTACAGAAGGTCTACGCCGGACATACCGGACGGGACGAGCCGGTCCCTGTCATCGACCGCGCAGCCGACGGAGAACCGATCTTCCGCACGCCCGACTCGCCCGCGCTCGATTTCATGCGCTTCATGGAGGACGGGATCGCCGACCTCGCCCGCTTCTTTGCGCACGAGGTCCAGACCGTGCTGGCGCATCGGAAGTTCCTCGGACTGTTCGGCGGCTATCACACCCACCGCGACAGCGGAGCGCTGACCAACCGGTTCTGTTCGGTCTGGGATTCGCCCGATATCGACATGGTGTGGGCGCCCGCGTCCTACGATAAGTTCCGGGAGCTTGCGAACGCTTCCGCCGTGACCGTCCCGCTCGGCTCGGTGAAGCTTCATGGAAAGGTCCATCTGAACGAGCTGGATCACCGCACCGAGCTGGCGTGGTATCCGATGGAGCATCCCGTCACCGAAAAGCGCCGCGCCTACCGTATGCTGCCCGGCAATTTCATCAACGACTGCGCAGCCGATCACGAGACGGCGCACATGGTGTTCCGGCGCGAGCTGGCGTCGTCCTTACAGGCGGGAAGCGCACTCTGGTGGTTCGACTTCTTCGGCGGCTACTACGCTTCGCCCGAATATGAGGCGATGTTAAAGCAGCATACCGAGATCTACAACAAAGTCGCCCGCAGCGCGGGAGAGACGGAAAGCCGCGCCGAGATCGCGGTGATCGTGAACACGCCGTCCAATTCGCTCATCAGGGACGGAAAGGGACATCCCTGCGATTTCGTCGTCAACAATATTCTGACGCTTGCGAAATGCGGCGCGCCCTATACGGTCTTCAATCTCTGCGATTTCGAGAAGATCGACCATGCCCGCTATAAGCTCTGGCTGTTCCTCAACGATTTCGAGATGACCACGGCGCAGATCGAACGCATCCGCACCCTGCTAGCCGATCGGACGAAGCTATGGCTCTACGCGCCGGGTATTGTGACCGACGGAAAAATGGCGGCGGAGAACATCGGGCGCGTCACCGGCATCCCGGTCGAAGCCTTTGACACGAAGGAAAAGGAGCCGGTTACGGTCGGCGGCGAGACCTTCTCCTTCACAAATCCGGTCACGCCGATGTATGCGCCGGTCGAGCGGAACGTTGAGGTGATCGGACGCTACCGTTCGGGGAAAGCCGCGTTCGCATGGAAAGGGAACGATCTGTACGCCGCGTGCGGCTGTCTCAGCGCGTCCTTCTTCCGCGAGCTTGCGCGGAAGGCGGGAGTCCGCATCTATGCCGAATGCGACGGCGCGCTGTATATCAACAGTAAATTCGTCTCCTTTGAGACGGTGCAGACCGAGGATATCACGCTCGATCTCGGCTTTGACTGCGTATGCGAGGAGCTGTTCGACGGCGGCGAGCTTCGGACGGTCGGCGGGAAGCTGACCTATCACGCCGAAAAGGGACGCACGAAGCTGTTCCTTTTCCGATAAGGGTCTGAAAATTAATTCGGCTTCTGTTTCGCAGATACCGTCCCGTAATCCGACAGGGACGAGAAAGAAGGCTCATGGATATGGAACCGGCAAAGCTGCTTGAAATCCTTCACACGGCGGAAAAGCTCAAGACCACCTACCGCCATTCGGTCACGGAAAACGGACGGCGCGAAAGCGTTGCGGAGCACAGCTGGCGGCTGGCGTTTTTCGCTCTGCTGACAGCGGACGAATTCCCGGAGCTTGACATGGGTAAGGTACTGAAAATGTGTGTGCTGCACGACCTCGGCGAGTGCTTCACGGGCGATATCCCGGCGTTTGAGAAAAACGACGCGCACCGGGAGAGGGAGGAGCGCGAGCTGTATGCGTGGCTGGACGGCTTCCCGGAGCCGCAGCGGAGCGAATTCACGGCGCTGTTCGACGAAATGCGCGAACGGAAGACCGGGGAAGCGAAGCTCTACAAAGCGCTCGACAATCTGGAAGCGGTCGTTCAGCACGACGAAGCGCCGTTATCCAGCTGGCTTCCGCTGGAATATGAGCTTCAGCTCACCTACGGCGCGGACAAGGTGGGACATTCGCCCTATCTCACGACGCTGAAGGACGAGATCGACCGGATGACGCGGGAAAAGATAGAAAGCGGGAAATGAACGAAGGGGGGCGTCCGTGCGGACGTCCCCCTTTGCGGACTATGTTTTCAACTGTGAGTTGAATGTTCGTTTCGCCGTGAAATATCTGTTTCCGAAGCGCGAAATCCTCAGAACGCTTGACAAATACATTCGGTTGTGCTATACTTGTGTACGTACACGGACGCAAATTCCCCGGATAGTTCCCGTACACGATGAGTTCGTGAAAATTTAGAAAAAGGATGGTTATGAAAAGATGAAAAAGAAGTTGTCCCTTCCCGGTCTCATGATGGCTCTTGCCGTGCTTGCCTCCTCCTGCGGCGGCGCGTCGGAAACGATGGAGGAGACCACGGCGGCATCCGGATCCGAAACCGCACAGACCGCAGTCAGCGAAACGCTGAGAGCACCCGATCTGCCTGAAATCGACCTCGGCGGACGTGAAATCACCATCATGACGCACGGCTGGGGCGCTTACGAACCGCTCAACATCACCGATATCACGGCGGAAGAGCTGACCGGCAGCTCGATGGACGACGCGGTGTTCAATCGGATGACGGCGGTCAATGAAAAATTCAACTGCAAGCTGGTCGTCGCCGATTACCCGAAGCACACGGAGGGCGTGACCGCGCTGAACAATTCCATCGCAGCGGGAGACGACGCCTATCAGGCGGCGCTCGTCCGCTCCTTCAACTTCAATTCCCTTCTGACCTCGGGCGGGCTGACCGACCTTGAAACGGTCCCGAACATGGACCTTGACGCGCCGTGGTACGACAAGGGCGCAAGAGAAGCGCTCGGACTTCTGAACCGATGCTACGGCACGGTCTCCGACCTGTCCATGCAGAACTATTACGTCATTTTCTGCACGTATTTCAACAAACAGCTGATGGCGGACTATAAGCTCGGCAGCATTTACGACACCATCCGCGCCGGAAAGTGGACGCTCGACGAGATGCTCCGCCTCGGCAAAAATGTCGCCGCCGACCTTGACGGGAACGGGGTCTACGACAATAAGGACAGCTATGCGTTCACCTATATCTACGACGATTACGAGGGACTTCTGAACGCTTCCGGCGCGCGTTACGGCGAGCTGGACCGCGACGGAAAGATCACGATCACCTATTCGACCGAGCCGGTCCTCAATAAGATCATGCACCTGTTTGACGTGCTGTCGGATGAGACTGCGAGCTTCAACGTCCATGTCCGCAGTACGACGCCCGCGGTCGACGAGGTGGGAATGTTCATGAACCGGCAGTCGCTGTTCTCGCTGGCGGGCATATACTACGCGCCGCAGTTCCGCGATATGAAGGACGACTTCGGCATCATCCCGATGTGCAAGTACGACGAAAAGCAGGAAAACTATCTCTCTCCGATGTTCTCGACGGTCATTCCGGTCCTCGTCGTGCCGAAGACGAACGCCGATCTTGCTTCGACCGGCGCGATCATCGAGGAAATGTCCTATCTCGGCAGACGGGACCTGTATCCGGCGCTGTTCGATATCCTGCTCAAGGGCAAGATCTCGCGCGACGACGACTCGAACGAAATGCTTGATCTGATCTTCAACAGCACCTATTACGACGTCGGCGCGATCTACAATTTCGCGGACGTCAAGACGAGTATGCGCAAGATGTATTATACCGGCGACAACGGCTTCGCGTCCTTCTTCCAGTCGATCAGCGGACAGGTGGAGGAGAGCATCCGAAAGACGATGGACGAGATCGCAAGAGTCGGTTAAAGCGGCTTCCGCCTGAAAAAGGACGGATACTGTATGCGGCGGCTTTCCTCATCGCAAAACGGCGGACAGGGCAAATGCCCTGCCCCCC
>JAZRXB010000043.1:0-5401 GCA_045600005.1 Eubacteriales bacterium
AACGACATGGCTACGACCCGACTTTCCGGCGTCCGGCGCATCATCCGCGCGTCGCCTTCGCGTCGTTCGGCGCGGTGTCCGGCGTCCGGCGCATCGTCCGGCGTTTTACCGGTCGAGCGGGACGGTTTCCGGCACGCCGGCGCGGAACACGGTCTCGTCGGTGAAGCCGAGCGACAATAAGAGCGCGCGTCCCGCTTCGAGTCCCTGCCCGACGTCGCGCGCGCGGTGCGCGTCCGAGCCGAGCGTGACCATCCGTCCGCCCGCGTCACGGTAGAGCGCAAGCAGATCGCGGTCGGGCGACGGAGCGCGTCCCTTCGCAAGTCCCGACGTATTCAGTTCCAGCGCGGCGCCGCGCACGATCATCTCGCGGAACAGCGCTTCAAAGCCGTCGTACCAGCGCGAAAGCTCGACCTTCACCCCGGCCTCGTCAAAGTAGCGGCAGGGGTACGTGATGTGCGCGAGCGACGACACACCGCCCCACCGCACGATGTCAAGAAGCTCCTTTACCGTCCGGTCCATCAGGTAGGTGATGTGCCCGGGCTCGAGTTCTTCCATTTTCAGGTAATAAAAGTCGGGATAACCGACAAGGTTATGGAGCGAACCCAGCACGAAATCGAACCCGCAGCGCTCGCAGAGCGCCTTCGCTTCAACGGGACGGGCGTGCGGCTCGCCAAGCTCAACGCCGTAAAGCACGTCGAAGCGTCCGCGATACGTCTCCTTCATTTCGAGGACCGCGCGGCGGACGTCTTCTTCGGGATAGGGCGGGTAGATGCCGTCCATCACGTCGTCGATGTCGAAGTGGTCGCAGAACGCAAGTCCCGCGATGCCGCGCGCCGCCGCCGCTTCGATGATCGAAGCGGGTTCGCCGTCCGCCCCCTTCGCGCCGTCGAACGAGAATTTCGTGTGAACGTGCAGGTCGTAAAGCATAGTTTTTCCTCCGTGAGCCGTCATGAAAGGCGTCCGGGAAGAAAACCGACAGAACGCCATGCGGCAGCCTCCGATTCTCAGAGGTTCCCCTATTATATTTTAGCACATTTTTGCGCCAAGCACAAGTAGATTCGATAAATTTTTTCAGATATTCTTGAAATTTTCAAAAAAGTGTGGTATGATAGATGTAACCACCGCGCGGCGCGGGAACGCTTCTCCGCTCCGCCGGAATATGCAGCTGCATAGAACTAAGGAGAAAACGATCATGAAAACCTTTATGGGCAAGAACTTCCTGCTCGAAACCGACACGGCGAAGGCGCTGTACCACGAAGTCGCGGCGAAGCTGCCGATCATCGACTACCACTGCCACGTTTCCCCGAAGGAGATCGCGGAAGACAAGACCTATTCAAACATCACCGAGCTGTGGCTCGGCGGCGACCACTACAAGTGGAGAGCCATGCGCTGCTGCGGCGTGCCGGAAGAGCTGATCACGGGCGACGGCTCCGACTACGACAAGTTCAGAGCGTACTGCGCGTCCATGCCGAAGCTGATCGGCAACCCGCTCTACCACTGGTCCCACCTCGAATTAAAGCGCTATTTTGACTGCGGCCTGATCATCAACGAAAAGAACTGCGACGAGATCTGGAACATCTGCAACGAAAAGCTGAAAAGCCCGGAGATGTCGGTCCGCCGGATCATCAGAAATTCCGGCGTCCGTCTGCTCTGCACGACCGACGATCCCGCCGACACGCTCGAATGGCACAAAATGCTCCGCGACGACGACTCGTTCGACGTTCAGGTCCTCCCGGCGTTCCGTCCGGACAAGGGGCTGAACCTGAACCGTGCGGGCATCGCCGACTACATGGCGAAGCTCTCCGAGGTATCCGGCATCGAGATTAACGACGTCAACTCGCTCAAGCTCGCGTATATGCAGCGTCTCGACACGTTCGCAGACCTCGGATGCAGGACCGCCGATCACGGTCTGGACGGCTACACGGTCTACGCGGAGGCTTCCGAGTACGAGCTGAACCAGATCCTGAACACGGCGCTCGCGACCGACGGCGCGGGCGTCACCGAAGCGGATGTGGCGAAGTTCAAGACCGAGCTGCTCGTCTTCCTCGCCGAGCAGTACAAGCTGCGCGGCTTCGTCATGCAGCTCCATTTCGGCGTTCTGCGCAATCAGAACAGCCGGATGTTCAGGAAGATCGGTCCCGCCACCGGTTTCGACACGGTGGGCAACTACGACATGATCACGCCTCTGTCGAAGCTCCTCGACCGCATGGACAGCGCCGACACGCTTCCCCGCACGCTCCTCTACTCGATCAACGCGGTCGACAACGCCGCCGTCGCCGCTCTCTGCGGCTGCTTCGAGCTTTCCGGCGACGGCAAGCCGAAGGTCATGCAGGGCTCCGCATGGTGGTTCGCCGACAATCTCGACGGTATGCGCCGCCAGATGACCGACCTCGCCAACCTCTCCTCGCTCGGCAACTTCATCGGTATGCTGACCGACTCCCGCTCGTTCATCAGCTACACCCGCCACGAATACTTCCGCCGCATCCTCTGCGACCTCATCGGCAAGTGGGTCGAAAACGGCGAATACCCCTGCGATCCCGACGCCCTCACCGAGCTTGTCGCCGACATCTGCTACAACAACGCCAAGAACTACTTCGGGTTTAATATCTTATAAAATCTCGTTCTGCGGGGGAGGGGGAACCCTTTTTCCAGCGGAAAAAAGGGTTCCCCCTCCCCCGCACCCCCTCTGCTTCCGAAAAACCGCCATACAGGGAGATATTTTGGCTCCCGACTGGTTGTACTGCGGAACGCGGGCGCTTCGCGCCGCTGTCGAACGGTCTAGCGCTCCACTCGGCTCCCGGTTCGATGTACTGCTGAACGCGGACGCTTCGCGCCGCTGACGAACGGTCGGACGCTCCACTCGGCTCCCGGCTTGACGTACTGTGGACGCGGACGCTTCGCGCCGCTGTTGTCTGTCTGTCGGCGCGAGAGCTTAACTTAACATTCAGCTGCAACGGGCGCAAAGCGTCCCGTCATCCGGCGAAAGAAAGGCATCTGCCCAAAATAACCTCCTCGACAGCGGTTTTTAGGAACGGGTGGGGGTTTGGGGGGGGGAGAACCCTTTTTTCCGCTGGAAAAAGGGTTCTCCCGCCCCCAAGAACAAACAAATGTAATATTAGGAGGATAAAATGATGAAGATCAGCGTTACTTCTTACAGCTTCCATAATTATTTTAATGAGGATTCGCTCGGCGTGTTCGGATGCATTGACAAGACGAAAGAGATGGGATTTGACGGCATCGAGTTCACGGACGGCGCGTGGACGAAGAACCTCGACCTCGAGACGGCGAAGAAGGTCGGCGAGTACTGCCGCGAGAAGGGTCTGGAGGTCCCGGCGTTCTGCGTCGGCGCGAACTTCTTAAAGGACGATCTCGACGGCGAGATCGAGCGCGTGAAGCGGAACGTCGACTTTGCGGCCGCGCTGGGCGCAGCGAACATGAGACACGACGTCGGCTACGGCTTCTCCGGCAAGAAGGTAGGCATCGGCTACGACGACGCGCTGCCCATGCTCGTCAAGGGCTGCCGCGCCGTCACCGAGTACGCGGCGGAAAAGGGCATCGGAACGATGACCGAGAACCACGGCTACTTCTCGCAGGATTCCGCGCGCGTCGAAAAGCTCATCAACACGGTCGGAAATCCGAACTTCGGCGCGCTGGTCGACGTCGGCAACTTCATGTGCGCGGACGAGGACCCCGTCAAGGCGGTCTCGATCATGGCTCCCTACGCAAAGCACGTCCACTGCAAGGACTTCTACTGGAAGAGCGGCATGGACGTCAACCCCGGCGAGGGCTGGTTCCGCACCCGCGCACTCAACTATCTGCGCGGCGCGATCATCGGCTGCGGATGCGCCAATGTTTACCAGTCCATCCAGATCCTGAAAAAGGTCGGCTACGACGGATACGTCACCGTTGAGTTTGAAGGACATGAAGACTGCCTGTATGCTATCCGCGTCGGTCGTGACAACCTGCTTCGGTTTATCGGCTGATGAACGACCGGAAAAAGAAAAACAAGATCGTCGCCGCGTCGATTTTAGGCGGCAGCTGCGTCATCGCGGCGATCGGACTGCTGTTTCTGAACAGCGACCTCACGTTTGACTTCAAATTTGACTCGAAAAAGGAGGACACCGCGCCCGTCCAGTACGTCTACGACGGGAGCGGCGTCCACCGCGTCAGCCTCTACGAGCCGGACTGGACGTCGGATATCTTTGAAAATCAGGCGTATCTCGACCTCAACCGCTACATTGCCTACGTCGAAGGCGGCATGACCGTCACGATCACCGACGGCAATTTCGGCGCTTACGGAGAGGGCGTCGCCTTTTTCGCGGACTACATCGACGCTTTGCAGAACGGCGACGCCGACCGGCTGAACGCCTTCTATTCCGACGCCTACCGCGAGGAAAACGGCGAGTTCGGTCCGATCACCATGCAGAAGCTCTATAACATCCGCGTCGAATATCTGTCCAGCGTGACAGATGATGGGAACCGTTCCACAAAATGGTATTATAAGCTCACCTACATGATCATGGAGAACGACGGGACCTTCCGCCCCGACATTCCGAGCGACGCCGAAAAGCCGCAGTTCTACGAGCTGACCGACGACGGGCGCGGACTTATCATCACCGACGTCGCGTCCTCCTACCAGAACCGCGGTTAAGCGGACGCTTCCCTTTTGCCAGTTAAAGGAAATTTCATGAAAATCTATCTGATTCGTCACGGCGAGACCACCTGCAACGTCGGGCATCTGCATCAGGGCTGGGGACCGATCAGCCTGTCGGAGCGCGGCTTCGAGCAGGCGAAACGCGCGAAGGAGACGCTCGGCGCGCTCGATTTCGACCGCATCTACTGCTCCGACCTGCTGCGCGCCCGCCAGACCTGCGAGATCCTCTTCCCTGACCGCTTCCACCGCGGCGACGTGTATTTCGACGGACGGCTCCGCGAGATCGACACCGGCGTGTTCTACGGAAAATCCTACGAAGATCTGGTCGGTCTGCCTTATTTTGGCAAAACCTACGACCAGTGCCGCCGCGATATGGACTACGGCGTGCTGGGCGGCGAGGACTGCCGCACGATCATCGCCCGCAGCGCCGATTTTCTCGGCTCGATGGCGGCGCTCGCCGAAGCGGAGCCGTCGCTCGGACGGGTCGCCGTCGTCACGCACGGGGTGGTCATCCGCTGCCTCATTGCGCGGGTCCTGCGCCAGCCGATGGACACGAAGCCCGGCTTCCTGCCGTTCCACATCGCAAACTGCTCGGTCCACGTCGTCGAGTACACGCCGCCGCTCAAAACGGGCGAAAAAGCGCCCGATGCGGGCGCGTTCTTCGAGGGCTTCAACCTCGTCGGGCTGAATTATACGGGTAAGCTCGACTGAACGCCGCCGGACGATTTGACCGAACAAATTCGCGCC
>JAZRXB010000044.1:0-8268 GCA_045600005.1 Eubacteriales bacterium
GGCTGGCGGTCGGCTTCTACCGCTCGCGGGACGAGCTGGTGGTCGGCGGCGTTGCGGGCGACCAGCAGGCGGCGCTGTTCGGACAGGGCTGCTTTGCGCCGGGCGACGTCAAGAATACCTATGGGACCGGCTGTTTCCTGCTCGCCAATACCGGAGCCGACCGCGTGAAAAGTAAGAGCGGTCTGATCACGACGACGGCGGCAACGCTGGCGGGCGAACCGGTGCAGTACGTGCTGGAGGGCAGCGTGTTCGTCGGCGGCGCGGTCATCAAATGGCTGCGCGACGAGCTGCGGCTGATCACAGATGCGGCGGACAGTGAATATTTCGCAAACAAGGTGCCGGATAACGGCGGCGTGTATATCGTCCCGGCGTTCACGGGACTCGGCGCGCCCTATTGGGACATGGACGCGCGCGGCACGATCACCGGACTGACCCGCGGAGCCGGCCGCTGTCACATCATCCGCGCCGCGCTCGAATCCATCGCGTACCAGAGCGACGACCTCATCCGCGCGATGGCGGCGGACATGGGCGGCAAACCCACCGGTCTGCGCGTGGACGGCGGCGCGTCGGCGAACCGTTTCCTGATGCAGTTTCAGGCGGATCTGTCGGACGTGCCGGTCATCCGTCCGGCTTTGCGCGAGGCGACGGCGCTCGGCGCGGCGTATCTCGCGGGGCTGGCGGTCGGCTTCTACCGCTCGCGGGACGAGCTGGCGGTCGGCGGCGGCGAACGGTTCGAGCCGTCGATGGACGTTGTAAAGCGGGAGCGTCTGCTTGACGGCTGGAAACGCGCGGTCCGCGCCTGCCGCGCGTTCGACGGGGAATGACCGTCCGGCGTGACGCCGGAAAACAGGATTCCGTCCGCCTGCCGGACGTTCGACGGGGAATGACCGTCCGGCGTGACGCCGGAAAAACAGGGTTCCGTCCGCGCCTGCCGCGCGTTCGACGAAGAATAACCGTTCGGCGTGACGCCGGAAAACAGGGTTCCGTCCGCCTGCCGGACGGGGAAAGGATAGCCGGAAATGGAGATTAAGGAACGGAAGGTCCCGTCGACCGACGGGATCCATGCGCTTGTCGGAAAGATCTATCTGCCGGACGGTGAGCCGAAGGGGTATTTTCACATCGTTCACGGCATGACCGAATACATCGACCGCTACGACCGCACGATGACCGAGCTGTGCAAAGCGGGGTATCTTGTGTTCGGTTTTGACAACCTCGGACACGGTAAGACCGCCCGCACGGAGGAAGAACTCGGCTTCATCGCGCACCGGGACGGCTGGAAGACGCTCGCCGCCGACGTGAGACGCTTTGCGGGAACCGTTCGGGCGGAATACGGGTACGATCTGCCGATGATCCTGCTCGGTCACAGCATGGGTTCGTTCATCGTGCGCTGCTCCGTCATGGAAGGACGGCAGCCCGACCGGATGATCGTCATGGGGACGGGCGGTCCGAATCCGGCGGCGGACGCGGGACTTGCGATGACCGCGCTGATCGGCGCGGCGAAGGGCGAACGCTATCGCTCGCTTTTCCTCGAAAACATGGCGTTCGGCGCGTACAACCGCCGTTTTGCGAAGGAAAACGACCGCGCGGCATGGCTGTCGGTCGACCGGAAGAACCGGGAACTGTATCACGCCGATCCCTTCTGCACGTTCCACTTCACGGTCAGCGCGATGGGCGACCTTGTGCGGCTCTGCAAGGAAGCGAACCGCCCCGGCTGCTTTGAAAAAATGAAGACGATCCCGACGCTTCTGGCGTCGGGCGGCTTCGACCCGGTCGGAAGCGACGGCGAAGGCGTGAAGGACGTGTTCCGACGGCTGTCGGACGCCGGCTGTCCCGTGCGGATGAAGCTGTACGGCGGATACCGTCACGAAATTCTGAACGATCTCTGTCACGACGAGGTGGTCCGGGATATTCTGAGCTTCTGCGAGAGGTAAAAGGAAGCGTCCCGTTCGGGAATTTTCCGGACGGGACGCATTTTTTGTGAAAAGGGACCGGCGCTTTCGCGCCGGTCCCCCGTTTTTTGCCGAACGCGGGAATTTCCCGAACCCATCGGAATATCCGATGGGATTTCAGCCCGATTTCATGCCGAACGCGGGAATTTCCGGTTGACAGGACGCGGATCTTCCGTGCTTAACGGTCGGACAGCTGCCCGGGCAGGACGAGCTTCACCTTCGCGGGGAAGCTCCGGTCGAATTCTTCCACCTCGCGGGCGTCCACGTAGTAACCCTGCGGCGTCTGGTAAACGCCGGTGACGCCGTTCAGATATCCGGGGATCAGCTCCTTGCAGAGGAAGAACGAAGCGTCCGCTCCCTCCGGCAGGTCGTGATACCGGATGCCGAACTTTGATGCGTAGTCGAACCCGCTCCTGCCGTAGAAGCCGATGTTTCCCTCGAACAGGACCGCGCCGAAACCGAGCGCGGCGGCCTTTTCGAGCGAGTGATCGAGCAGTTTTTTGCCGTAGCCCCGGCGCTTGAGGTCGGGCGCGATGCAGATCGGTCCCATCGTGAGGATGGGGATCGTCCTGCCGTCGTCGGCGTCGATGATCGTCTTCATGAACATATTCTGTCCGATGATCCGACCGTCCTGCTCCATCACAAAGTCAAGCTCCTTTACGAAAGCGGGGTCATCCCGCAGCACGTGCATCACGTAATGCTCGCTGCAGCCGGGGTGATAGACGTTCCAGAACGATTCGCGGATGAGGTTTTCGACCTCGCGGCAGTCTTCGCTTCTCTCGAAGCGGATGGTGAAGCGGTTGTTTTTCATGATTTTTCCTCCCAGATGATGAATGAAAATTTTCGTTTTTCATGAACCGGGAGGTCCGATCATGCGCGGTCAGACCTCCCGGTCAGCCCGCTATTTCCGTTGCGTTGTACTGTTTCAAAAAGTACTCTCCTGTTAATCATAAATTATTTATCATCAGACCTTTCGGTCGAATGATCGGGGGGAAGGGTTAATATTCGATGCGGACCGGTCTGCCGGATTCCATCGACTTGTTGCAGGACATCGTGAAGATGAGGCTCTTCAGCGCATCCTCATAGGGCGAGCGGACCTTCGAGCCGTCGCCGCTGATGACTGCTTCGATGAACGTGCGGTCGCAGAGGATGCCGGCGTCGCCGTCCTGACGGTAGGTGACCTTGCCGTCCGAGGAAGCGGACATCGTGCCGTCGTTCGAGAGGATGAGACCGTCCTCCTTCTTCTGAGCCGCGCCGCCGTAGGTGGTGAAGTAGCTCAAAATGGCGAGGTCTGCGCGGCAGTCGTGACCGCTGAACGTGACCTTCGAGTCGAACGAGCTGCCGTTCGTCGCGTAGCAGCCGGTCGAGATCGTGCCGAGCGCGCCGTTTGCGAAGCGGATGGCGGTCGTCGAGAGGGAATCGGTGTCAAAGCCGGGCTTCGTGACGAAGTTCCGCGTGCCGAACGTGAAGACTTCCTCCGGCTCGCCGAAGACGTAGCGGATGATATCGAACTGATGGATGGTCTGCTCGACGATCTGACCGCCGGAGATGGCTTTCTTCTGCCACCATTCGACGCCCGGGATGCCGCCGATGCGCGCGCAGCTGACGAAGCAGATCTCGTTGTCGCGGATGAACGCTTTGTTCGGCTCGACGAGGTTCGAGTAGCGGCACTGGAAACCGGACGCGGTGATGAGCTTCTTTTCCTTCACCTGCGCGAGGATATCCTTCGCCATGCCGAGGTCGAGGGCGAGCGGCTTTTCGACGAAGAACGGGATGCCGCGTTTGATCGTTTCGTTTTCGATATCGCCGTGGCAGTAGGGCGGAACGCAGATGAACACGAGGTCGGGACTTATCTCATCGTACATCTTTCTGAAATCGGTGAACGCCTTGCCGCAGCCGGCTTTCGCGACGAAAGCCTTCGCCTTGTCTTCGATGAGGTCGCAGAAGCCCGCAAGCTCTACGAAATCCTTGAAGCCGAGGAAATGTCCGAGATGGTAGGTACCGATGCCGCCGCATCCGATCATGGCTAACTTTTTCATGATTTACTCTCCTTTGCGGGAGCCGGTCCAAGGTAGAGAATCCGACTGCCCGATGATTTTTTTCAGAAGTGGATCATCCGCTCAAGAGCGAGGTTCGTGATGTCGTAGAGGAATTCGGGACACTGACCGATGACGCCGAGCTCCGCGGTCAGATAGCCGTCGTAGCCCGCCTTCCGGAGCGCCGGGATGACCGCGCGCCAGTTGATCGAGCCTTCGAGCAGGTTGACGAACCAGCCGGTGTTCTTGCCGTGAGAGTTTTGGAAGTCCTTGACGTGGATCTTTCCGATGCGGTTTCCGAGGATCTCGATCCAATGCTCAGGCGGCGTGTCGACGGCGACGTTGCCCACGTCGAAGTACGCGCCGAGGTTCGGGCAGTCGATCTCGTCGATGAAGCGCGCCATGTCGAACGGCGAGAGGAAGAACTCCGCCCAGACGTTCTCGACGCCGGTGAAAATGCCCGATTCGGCGATCTCCGGCTTCATTTCCTTCATGAATTTCAGACAGTTTTCCCACGCGCCGAGGAGCGAAAGATTCCCCGAAACGCCGCCCGGAACGATCAGGATGCCGTCCGCGCCGAGCGCGTCGGCGATGCGGAGCTGTTCGCGGAGAAGCGTTTTTCCGTTTTCACGGACGGTCTCGTCGGTCGAAGCCATGCTTCCGCCCCAGAGAGAGGTGGAGACGCTTCCGATCGGGAGATCGTATTTCTTCGAGACCGCGCGGATCGCGGAAAGCTCGGCGTCGCTCATGCCGACGTGGAGCGAATGCGCGCCGCGTCCGGGCGCGTCCACGTTCAGCTCGATGCCGTCGAAGCCCGCCTTTTTGATCTGGGAGAACATGGTCTCGAAGTCCACGTCGCCCGGGATCGACCAGGCATTGATGGATTTTTTCATGCTGTTTCATCCTTTCTTTCTGTATTTTTAGCCGATTGTTTCATGCTTTAAGATGACAAACGTTATAATAAAATCCGTTTTTATGTCGGCTTTGCCGACATAAAAACACCTCTAAGGCGAGCCCTCGCGCCAAAAGGGGAAGCAGACAAAAATAAATTTTAGTCTGCGGCGATAAGCGCGAGTACCGATTGTAAAACGAAGTTTTACAATCGACTAATCTGTATTTTTCAAAAAGCGCTTGCCTTTTCGCTTTGTTTATGCTACAATCAGTATAGCGCAAACAGGGGAGAATTACAAGGCACGATTTACTTAAAGAGGTGGAGGATTCAACTGTATGTCGACGTCGGACGATAAAATCAGCTACTATCGGCACGGAGGACGCGGCGCGGTGTCGGACGACAACTTCGCCGATCTTTCGCGTCCGCTCGTCATCAACTGCTGCGGGCGCGTCCACATGGACCTGCCGTTCACGACCGACAACCGCGCGGGACGGCACGATCAGTACCTGATGTACGTCACGTCGGGCGAGATGGACGCGGTGGTGAACGGCGAAGCGCACCGGCTCGGCGCGGGAGACCTCGCGCTCTATCCGCCGGAGACGGCTTACCGGTACGCGAAGGTCGGCGACGAGCCGGTCGTCTACTACTGGGTGCATTTTACGGGCAGCGCGGCGGAAGCGTTTCTGACCGGAAGCGGCTTTTCGACGGCGGGCGTGTGGCACGTCGGGCTGTGCGAGGGAATGCTGCGGGCGATGGGAAGGATGTTCGATAATATGTCGCTCGGCGACCGCGGGTCGGACGTGATGGGACAGTCGCAGCTCCTCCGTCTGCTCGCCGAGGCGCAGTTACAGTTAAAGCGCAGCCGCACCGACAGCCCGCGCGTACAGAACGCGCTGCGTTTCATCCATCAGAGCTACCGCGAGGATATCAAGGTCGAGCAGCTGGCAAGGCTCGAGCATCTGAGCGTGTCCCGGTTCAGCACGCTGTTCCGTGAGACGACCGGCATGGCGCCGATGAACTACGTCATCCGCGTCCGGATCGAGAACGCCTGCGAGCTGCTGTCGGGTACCGACCTGTCGGTGCGGCAGGTGGCGCAGCTCGTCGGGTACGACGACCCGCACTATTTCAGCCGGCATTTCCGCGAGCTGGTCGGCGTGACGGCGAGCCGCTACCGCGCGGGAGAAGGGAACGGCTGAGCGGATGATAAACAGAAGACCGCCGCGTTTTCCGTCTGCACAGAAAACGCGGCGGTCGATTTTTGCTGTGTCAGCAGAAAAACGGCTCCGTGCAGGCGGCGCAGTCAGGGTCGCGGCACAGCCGGGCGTGTGCGTCAGCGCTCAAAGAAGCCGCGCCAGCCGAAGCGGTCGCGGAACACAAAACGGCTTTCAAGCAGCTTTGCAAACCGGCTGATCGTGTAACCGTTCACGAGTGCGCAGAAGACCGTGCCGAGCTTCACGCCCTCGAAATGCAGAAAACCGAAGAAAAGAAACGACAGAAGAATGCTCACAAGACAGCTCGCAAGGTCGTAGAACGTCTTGAATCTGTGCAGGTCATAGCCGTGCGCCGACGAAATTTCCTTGACGAACATCTCGTAGGCTTCGGGCGGCAGATAGGTGTGGAATAATAACGACACGCCGAGCGAGCAGATCACCATGCCGGTCAGAAACCACGCGATGCGGGCGGCGAGCGGTCCGGTCGGCAGAAGTCCCGCCAGCGAGATGAAACCGTCCAGCGTCAGCCCGTAAAAGATCGACGTGCCGAACGCGAGCAGACAGGACAGGCGGAATTTTCCGAGGATCAGACAGAGGGCGATGAGCAGCAGAGCCTGTACGGTGTATTCCGCCATGCCGAAGCTGAAAAAGGGAAGCGTTTCGGAGAGCTTCAGGTGGAGAAGATACGCGGGCGCGACGACCATCGACATGCCGAGGTCGGCTTTTTCCATCATCGCCGTCCCGAAGGCGAGGACGATCACGCCGAATAAATAGGCAAGCTCCGAGTAAAAGACCGGCTTCTGCGGTGTGTTTTCAGACATGATGATTCCTTTCAGAAAGACAGCTCCCCCTTTGCGGCGTTTGTTCGCGGGAAACGCCGAAAGGGGGAGCGGGATGCGTCCGGGAAGATCGGGCGATGCGCCGTTTTTTTCGGTCAGACAGGACGGTGCGGACGGAACGTCCGCGTCCCGATCAATAGAACGTGCAGACCTCTTCCTGCGGCTTGACGGCGAAGGACGTGCCGTCCGCGTTCAGGACCGGTCCCTTGGATTTGTAAATTTTACAGCGCTCCAGCGTGATCTTCGCCGTGACCGTCACCCAGTCGCCGTCCTTTAAGTTCGAAGCGTCCGGGACGCGGCAGGCGAGTCCGTTGTACTGGATATCGGCTGCACAGCAGGTCATGATGTGGCGGCCGAGGATGAACATATTCGACGGCAGACCCTTCGCGTGGCCGACCATGCCCTTGACCTTCACGGTCCTGCCGTTGTAGAAGGGCATATCCTCGCCGAGGTCGCGGTACCACATGGCAAAATCCTCGTCGGCGATCTCGATGACGGGAGCTTCCTTGTCGAAAGGAAGCGGGTCTTCGATGTCGTCGTACTCGATCTCGCCGTTCGGGTAGTCGTAGACGATCTGAGCGCGGCGGGATACGCCGCGGACGATCTTGTGGAATTCTTCCTTATCCGCGCTGTCGGCGCGGTTGAAGACGACCATCTCCGCGTCGGTCAGCTTGTCGACGACGAGCTGACGCATATTCGCGTTGTAGGTCTTAAAGGTAGTCGAATCGGCGAACATCAGCTGCTGATAGATCGCCCAGCCCTCCGGCATGGCGTTGTAGAAATCCTTCACCGACCACATTCCGTTGTATTCGACGATCACGCGGTCGAGATCGTGCTTCGCGGCGAGCTTCGTCAGATTTTCTTCGGTCAGCTCGCTCGGGTCGGAGATCGACTCAAAGTACACGTTCTGCCCGAAGAAGCGGGTGGGATCGTATTCCTCGATACCCTCCTCGCAGACGAGCAGCATGGTCTTTTCGCCGGAGTTGAACTTTTTGTCCTCCATCGACTCCTGAATGAACTTCGTCTTGCCCGATTCGAGAAAGCCGGTGAACAGGTAGACGCCTAATTCTCTCGGTTCCATGGCGGCACCTTTCAGACGCCGAACTTCGCGGCGATGGCGGCTTCGTCGAGCTTCGAGCCGATGACGCAGAGACGGCCGGTGATATCGGCGCTGCCCGTGCGCACGTCGGGTTCGCCCGGCACGTAGTCGAAGTGGATCCACGTTCCGTCCGCGCCCTCGACGATGCCTTTCGCGCGAAGGACCATGCCGAGCGAATCGCTCTCGGCGAACGTGTTCAGCACGGCGAGGATCTGCTCAGCCGTGAACTTCTTCGCGGTCTC
>JAZRXB010000045.1:0-2287 GCA_045600005.1 Eubacteriales bacterium
CGCGCCACGGGCAGTCCTCGTAATGCTCGTGCATACAGCGGAGCAGCGTGTTTTCGCAGACCTCGTAGATCGTGTCGCGCAGCAGATTGCCGGTCTGCCGCTTCTTGATCGTGAGCGGGTAATCGGTCGGGCGAAGACCGGCGTAACGGACGACCGCTTTCTTCGCGTGAACGAAGAACTGTAAATAGCGGCATCCGAACCGGCGGAAGGGGTTCATGTACACCGTGCGTCCCTTCGGGAGGAACAGCTCAAAGAAGAATCCGCGGATCGCCGTGCGGCACACGCCGTCGTCCAGATGCTCGCCCCAGCCGACGTCGACCGTGCAGGGCGAGTCGACCTCGATGTCAAGCACCGGGAATCCGGCGGTCTCCGCGCCGAGATCGACGAGGAAGAACAGTCCGTCCGTGTCCTCGTCCGCCTCAAAATGCGCTTCGCACGGGAAAAAGCTGTTCGCCGGAAGGTGCGCGAGCGCGTCGGAGCGGCGGTAGGCGACATAGGCGTACTGCATATTGTCCTGTACGCGCTTTTCCGCGGCGTTTTCGGGATAGCGGAACAGCCCGGTGCGGATGAGCTTCGACGGCAGTCTGTCACGCAGCACGAGCTTTTTGTTCGGACGCGGTTCAAGCGTTTTCGGCAGCGGGACAATCTCGCCGCACGCAAAACCGGCGGGCAGCGGCGTTCCGGAAGGTTCGGCGAGATATTCGTCGTCGGCGCGCGCCTCATCGCGGCGGAAGGTCAGACCGAGCTGACCCGAGATCATGTCGCGCTTTCCCTCCGCATAGCCGGGATCGCGGCGGACCGGCGTTTCGGCGAACGAGCCGCCGAGCAGTCTTTCGTCCGACGAAAGCTCGAAGATCAGTCCGGCTTCGCCGACCGTGTAGCAGGACGATTCGACGCCGTAGTACCAGACGACGACGCACAGACGGTTCGCGCCCGGCTTCGCGAAGGGCGTGACGTCGACGGTATCGAAGATCTTGCGGCTCGGATAGTCGGCGTACTGTCCGAACGCGGCGAGCGAGCCGTTCAGGTAGGCGGCGTAGTTCGAGTCGCAGGCGATGCGAAGCGTGCAGGGCGCGTTTTCAGGCAGCGAAAAATCGCATACCGCGTCAAAATAGGAGTCGGGCGAGCATCCGCCCTTCGGACGTATCCAGTCCGACGTGAACGAAAACGACATGATGTCTCCTTTCCGAAAACGGCGCGGTCAGATGGTCTGAGCCGCGCCGGAAACAGCCCGCCGATACGGCAGGCGGACGTGTGAATTATTTCTGTCTGATGAAGTAGGGGATGCGCTCGATGGGCGTGTCGATGGTGATCGTCTGACCGCCGTCATAGAGCGTTCCGTCGTCGGCGAGCCATTTTCCCGCGGGAAGGACGACCGTGCGGGTCTGTGCGCCCTTTGTGATGACCGGCGCGCCCAGCACGTCGCTGCCGAGGAAGAACTGGTCGTTGATCTTTTCATAGCCGCAGCTCGGGCATTCGTAAGCCATGTGGCGGACGATCGGCTCGCCGGTCTTCGCGGCATGGCGGGCGAGCTCCATGATCGTGTCGCCGAACTTCGCGTGGAGCTTTATCGCGTCCAGTACGAGCGAAGCGTTCTTTTCGGACAGCACGCGCCACGGCGCGACCGACATCTGCATCATGCCGAGCAGCGCGTTCGCCTGCGCCCAGCGGACGAACAGCTCCTCGTCGAGCGTCTTGCCGCCGGTGAAGCAGTCCAAGATGCCGCCGCCTACCATGTCCGGGCAGCAGTAAGCGTAGCCGAGCAGTCCCTGACAGATCGTGTGCGGGATGAGTGTGTTGACGCCGTATTTGTCCCAAGTGTGGTATTTGTCGTGCAGACGCGCGACGATGGCGTGTCCGCCGTAGTTGTAAGCCGCGCGGAACTCGTTGAGCGGATATTCCTCGCCGACGATGTTGAAGGTCGTCGTCGCGTCGCGCGCGGTGCAGGGCTTGGCGATGAGGTCGGTGTCCTGATAGAAATAGACGTCGCCCGCGTCGAACTTGAAACCGTCCGCGCCGTAGGCTTCCATTAAGAAGCGCAGCTGACCGTGATACCACGCAGCCGCTTCGGGATTCGTGAAATCGAGAACGGCGCTGTAACCGCTCCACCATTTGCGGATCGCCGGATGGGGCGCAGGCTCCTCGTCAGTCGTTTCGCGGATGAGGTAGCCCTTGTCCCGCAGCATTTTGAACTGCACGCCCGCGCTCGAAACGATGGGAGAGACCCACAACATGACCTTGAAGCCGAGCGAATGCAGCTCGTCGATCATCGCCTTCGGGTCGGGGA
>JAZRXB010000046.1:0-4060 GCA_045600005.1 Eubacteriales bacterium
GATTCTTTCCTCCGCGCGGGGGAAGAAGCGCCCGATGGTCGTCGCGCAGCTCGATGGGATCATCCAAGCCGCCGCCCGTAATTCCGGCGGTAGCTTCCGTCTGACCCAGCGAGGGCAGAAGCGTCATATCCAATTCGCGGCATACGCGGATAAACAGCTCCGGCGGATAGGTTGAACCGCCGATCATGCCCGTCCGCAGCGAGGAAAGATCCCGGCTTTTCAGATCGGGACGCGGTTTGAGAACCCTATGAAACTACACTACTCTCAAACCTCAAATCTCATATTCAAGGTCGTTTCATAGGAACCGTGCAAATCTATTATACCGTTATTCAGGAATTTTTCAACAGATTTCGCAAAGATCGGAATCAATAATCGTTCTTTTTTCCACGGAATTTTAGTGAGAATAGAGCAGCAACTAACCGCTTGAGAGTTAATTACGTGGGAAGTTCACGTTAATTTAAAAGCAGATGCTTTATTCAACCCGAAAACTGTGCTATACTGACGTAAATGTAAACTGCCCCGAAAACGAAACGGTCAATAATACGAGGATATCATTCAGCGAAGTTTGTCCTATGGACAACGACTCATCGACCCCTCCGGCCGGACCGCAGCCCGCGTAAGAACGTGCGGCAAGCCGGATATCAGCTTTAGGATGTGACAGATTATGAAAGATTATGAATCATTCGCCGCGCTGATCTATGTAACCGACACAGAGGAAGGCGCGGTCAAAAACATGTATGACTGGACGGAATTCCGAATCGACGGTGACAGCCAGACCTATTACAGGGCGCAGGATTCCCAGAACCGGACGATCTACGCCGCCAGACAGGATGAAATGGGCATGACGGCTTCCGCCACGCTGACAATGAAGCTGATCGAGCATTTCCGTCCGAAATATGTCATCATGCCCGGCATCGCCGCCGGCGCGCTCGAGGAGTCAAGCGATTCTCAGATGTACGGCGACGTCATCCTCGCGAACCTCGTCTGGAATTATTCGAACGGCAAATAC
The DNA here is from genome assembly GCA_045600005.1 of Eubacteriales bacterium. Taxonomy (GTDB): domain Bacteria; phylum Bacillota; class Clostridia; order Oscillospirales; family CAG-272; genus Flemingiibacterium. The sequence continues at coordinate 1,010 of JAZRXB010000046.1, forward strand.
GTGTCCAAGGATAAAGCCCAGATCGTCTTCGGCGACGTGGGCTTCATTCCCAGACCCACTTCCGTCAAGGTCGACGAGGATCTGCTTCAATATTTTGACAAAGCCGTTCACTCGGCGCACAACGAGACGCACGTGCTTGTCGGCGCGCTGGCCAGCGGCTCGACAGTTGTCGCCAACCGGCTGATCCTCGAAAAACAGATCAAGGGTCAGTTTGACAGCACAAAGGGTCTCGAAATGGAAGCCTACGGCGTGGTCTACGCCGCCTCGCACGCGACGGAGCCGAGACCCAAGGCCATCATCGCCAAAAGTGTGTGTGATTTTGCGGACAGTCGTAAATCCGACATGTATCAGAAATTCGCCGCCTATACGAGCTGCGATTTTATCAAGCTGATGCTCGAGGAAATACTTGACTGAGCCTCCGGATTTCTGTTTCCATACAAACCGTTCGCGGGACATTATGCGCGGATGGTCAACGTCTCTCATTTTGAAAGGAACTGTATCTCATGAAAAAGCTGCTGAAAAACGGTTTTGTTGTCAATGTCTTCCTGGATCAGGTCATAAAGGCGGATGTTTTAATCGAAGATGATCGAATCATCGGCGTCGGCGCATACGCGGACGCGGAAGCGGACGACATACAGGACATCGAAGGCAAATTCGTCTGCCCGGGATTTATCGACGGACACATTCATATTGAAAGCTCCATGCTTTCCCCTGCGGAATTTATCCGCGCCTGCCTGCCTCACGGCACGACCACCGTCATCGCGGATCCTCACGAAATCGCCAACGTATCCGGCTTGATAGGCATCGGATACATGCTTGAATCGACCGAAGGACTGCCGATGAACGTCTGCTTCATGATTCCCTCGTGCGTTCCGGCGACCGGTTTCGACGAATCCGGCGCGACGCTGACCGCCGATGACATGGTCACCCTTTTCCACCATCCCCGGGTTCTCGGCGTCGGCGAAATGATGAATTATCCCGGCGTTCTCATGGAGAATGAGGATGTTCTCAGTAAAATCAAAGCCGGTCTGTCCGCGGGAAAAATCGTCAACGGACACGCGCCCATGCTGACCGGCCGCGACCTGGATCGCTATATTGCCGCCGGCATATTCGACGACCACGAATGCGCGAACTTCGACGAGGCTCTGGAAAAGCTGCAAAAGGGACAGTGGGTCATGATTCGTCAGGGAACTGCGGCCAGGAACCTCGACGGGTTGCTCAGTCTGTTTGACGAGCCTTATTCCCGCCGCTGCCTGCTGGTCACCGACGATAAGCATCCCGCCGATCTGATGGAGAGCGGCCACATCGACAACATCATCCGCATGGCCGCGGCAAAGGGCAAATCCGTCCTGACCGGCATCCGCATGGCCACGCTGCAGGCCGCCCTGCGCTACGGCTTGACGGATCTCGGCGCCGTCGCGCCCGGCTACATCGCAGACCTTCTGGTTCTGGATGATCTTGAGACGGTCAAAGTCCGCGACGTCTACTACAGAGGCGACCGCGTCGTCACAGACGGCGCCGCTGTCCCGTTCCTGAAAAAGAGGGTGCGCGACGACATCTGGAAGACGGTCCGCCATTCCTTCTGGCTGGACGAGCTGACGCCCGAGCGCTTCATGATCGACCCGCAGGGCGCCCGGTGCCGCATCATCCGCGTCATTCCTGATCAGCTGATCACCAAAGAGGAAATCACGGAGCTTGACTTCACCCGTTCCAACGGAATCGACGTCACAAAGGACATTCTGAAACTGGCCGTGATCGAGCGTCATTTGAATTCGGGACACATGGGACTCGGATTTGTCGCCGGCATGGGGCTGAAGAGAGGCGCGATTGCCTCCTCCGTCGCGCATGATTCCCACAACCTGATCGTGGTGGGCGCGGACGAAAATGACATGGCCGCGGCCGCTAACTGTGTCCGCGAGATGGGCGGCGGACTGGCTGTTGCCCTGAACGGTCAGATTCTGGCATCGATGGCACTGCCGATCGGCGGGCTGATGGGCGAAAAGAGCGCCGCCGAAATGGCTCAGCAGAACGTGGATGTGCGCAAAGCCGCGCTGCGGCTCGGCGAGGCGGAAGGCATCGATCCGTTCATGCACCTCGCCTTTGTCAGCCTTCCGGTCATTCCCGACCTGAAAATGACCACGCTGGGACTCGTCAACGTCAACGAGCAGAAGCTCGTATCCCTGTTCGTCTGATACACAGCTTCCGGATAATTTCGATTGATACAAAACATCAACCGGTTTTCACGCATGAAAATGCCGGAAAGCCGGTTTTTTGTTACGTACAATCGTTGAACCGGACAGAAAAGACTGGATAATTCCATTGAACTGTGCTATACTTGACATGAAATGAGCGCGGCGGGGAGGTGAGCGTATTGAAGCAATATATCCTGTATAATAATGATATTCCGGTGGCGCGTTTCTCGGAGGAATATACGCTGATCAGGGAATATCACGCGGATGTGCCGGAGCTTTTGCCCATGCAGATCAGCAGAGCGTCGGCGGATGGATTTGCCTCATGGATTCGGGAACGTTCCATTGACCTGAATACACTCCAGCATCGGAATATGGTCAATGAATTGCACGGCAGCCGTGACAAGATTACGCTGGCATTGCAAACGCATATGTTCAGTATTTCCGATACGTTCACCTGTTTTGAGGAAGGAGAGTTCCAACCGAGAGCGTCCATATGCGCGCCGAGCGATCAGAACTTCGTCAGCCGCTACATCCTTGTAAGCAGCGATACTTCTCTCAAAAATCTGAAAATCGCCACGCCCAACATATCCACGGACGGCAGTTTTCCCAAAACATGGGTCTATGAGGGCAACAACTGGTGGCTGTATAAGCTTCAGTCAGAAGCGGCGACGCGGAGCGAAGTGGAAATCAGCCGCGTATTGCGAGAATGCGGATGGGAAACCGCTGAGTACGACTATGTACCGAATACGTTTGAGAAGATCAGAACAAGAAACTTCGTAGGCACCGATGAATTCTTTGAACCGTATGATTCGTTCAGGTATCGTTTTTCCAATCCGAGCGACGATGATTTGACGGTTTA
>JAZRXB010000047.1:0-2625 GCA_045600005.1 Eubacteriales bacterium
TCCTCCGCCGCCGACGAAGCGCGCATCCGCGCCGTTTCGGACGTTTACGTCCGCTCCTTCGCCGAATTTCTCAGCTGAATCGCCGCTCCGGACAGCCGTCAGATCGTCCGATCTGACGGCTGTCTGTTTTACAGACCGGCCGGAACATCCCGCCTTTCTCAGATCTCGCCCGTGTGGCTTGCGCGGTACTCCTTCGGCGTCAGCCCGGTTTTTTCCTTGAAATACGCCGAAAAGCCCGCCGCGCTGCTCCATCCGCAGCGCTCCGCGATCTCGCCGACCGGCAGACGCGCGGCGATCAGCTGGCGCTTCGCTTCGTCAAGCCGCAGCTCGTTGGCAAAGCTCATCGGCGACGTGCCGTACAGCCGCCGGAACAGCTCGCGGAAATACGCCGTGCTGATGTTCGACGCCGCCGCCATGTCGTGAAGCGACAGCTTCGATTTGCAGTAATTCGCCTTGATATACGCCACCGAAGGCGCGATCAGAGCGCTCGACGCGGCGCTGGATGCGTCCTGACACAGCTCGGCGAGCAGCTCGTTCATCGCGGCAAGACACAGAAAGTCCTCCCTCGGCGTGCGGATCGGAAACTGCGCCATCCGCTTCACCAGCGGCAGAAGCGTGCCGGGGTCGGGGACCGTGAACATCTGCTCCCCAAGCCCTTCCGACACAAAGTCGATCAGCTGAAAATGTCCGGTTTCGGTACAGCGAAGGCTGTACGACAGTCCCTTCGGCAGAAAGATCGCGTTTTTCTGATTGCTCGTCAGCTCCTCCTCCGACCCGTTCGGACGGTACAGACATTCCCCTTCCACAGTCACGACCAGACCGTCATACGGACGCTTTACCATCACAAACCGTTCCCCGGCCGCCTTCTTGATGTTCCGCACCAGAACGATCTTCTTCACGATCAGTCCGTTTAACGCCATTTTCCCATCTCCCTCCGTCTGAGATTATAGCACATCCCGCCCTGTTTGTCAACCGCAGATTTCGATATTATTCCATCAGATTTCCCATTGAAATCAGGAACCGTTCGTGATATAATCATAGCATATTGCGAAAGGAGAGTCTTTCCCATGATGAAACAGATATCCCGCGCCGCGGCGCTTCTTCTGCTTGCTTCTCTCATTCTGACCGCCTGCGGAGAAACCGCTTCCCCGTCCTCCGGCACGGCCGCTCCCGACAGCTCCGTTCCCGATTCCCCCGCTTCGACCGAACCGATCAATGAAAAGCTCCCGGACCGCGACTTCGGCGGACACGAATTCAGCATCATCGCCACCGACGAGGTCGGCACCATCCGCTATTCCTACGAGATCGACGCGGACGAGCTGAACGGCGACGCGATGAACGACGCGGTCTTCAAGCGCAATCAGCTCGTCGAAGAACGCTTCAATGTGAAGATCACCAAGATCGACTACGACAAAAATAACTACGTCCAGACCTTCAACAACACCGTTTTAGCGGGCGACGACACCTACGACGCGCTCGTGACCACCTACGACACCGTGCAGAATAACGGGCTCACCTACGCCTGCGACGTGAAGGACATCCCTTACATCGACCTTGACAGCCCGTGGTGGGACGGCGATTTCCTGCGCGAGACCGAGCTTGGCGGTCACATCTGGGGTCTGACCGGCGACATCAACGTCGTGGACAACGCCTCCGCATGGGGCATGGCGTTCAATAAGCATCTGGCGGAGGAATTTGTCGATACCGACCTCTATGCGCTCGTGCGGGACGGCAAATGGACGATCGATAAGCTGAAAGCCTACGGGATCGCCGCCACCGCCGACCTGAACGGCGACAGCAAATTAAACTACGACGACCGCTTCGGTCTGGTCGCCAGCGCCAATTTCGCGGTCGAATTCATCTGGTCGTCCGGCAGCCGCCTGTCGAAGAAGGAAGGCTCCGGCGTGACCTTCATGCTCGACAATGAAAAGAATCTGAGCGTTCTGAAAAAGGTGTTCGACCTCTATCAGGAGGAATCGGTCTGCGTCGCCGAGACGATGACCGCCGCGCCCGGTCTGAGCAACTGGGACACACAGAGAAAGATCTTCAAGGAAGGCCGCGCGCTGTTCTACGGCATGACCATCGTCAACGCCGAATCCTTCCGCGACATGACGGAAGATTACGGCATCATCCCCATGCCGAAGTACGACGAGGATCAGGCAGACTATGCGTGCAGCGCGCAGGAATGGGGCGCTACAATGTTCATGGTCCCGAAGAACGCGCCCGACCTCGAGCGCACGGGCATCCTGCTCGACGCGATGTCCTCCGCCGCCGTCTCGACCATCACGCCCGCCTACTTTGAGACGCTTCTCGAAGGCAAGATCATCCGCGACGAGGAATCGAAGGAAATGCTCGAGCTGATCTTCTCGACGCGCGTGTGGGACCCCGCGTACACGTTCAACTGGGGCAGTGTGCGCAGCCTGACGAGCATCTTCAAGACGAACACGGACGCCATCGCGTCGACCATCGCGTCGATGAAGCCCGCCGTTCTGGCTGCGTATGAAACGCTGATCGCAAGCTATCAGGAGAAATAAAAGCTCCCCGTCCGAGCCGGGAACCGGAGATTCCAAAGCTCCCGCTCGCCCGAACTGCATGAAAAAATCCGCGTCCGCGCCGGTTCCGGCG
>JAZRXB010000048.1:0-6018 GCA_045600005.1 Eubacteriales bacterium
CGTGCCGCCTGCGCCGCCCGTGCCGCCCGCGCCGCCCGCGCCGCCCGCGCCGGTTCGCGCCGGTTCGCGCCGGTTCGCGCCGCCCGCGCCGGTTCGCGCCGCCCGCGCCGCCCGCGCCGCCGCGCCGCCGCACCGTCAGTGCCGACAGTGCTGGAGCCGGGCGGAAAACCTCCGTACCGCCTTGACAAGCGGCGGCGGACGTGATATAATATTGTAAAAATCTAACGCGAAAGGACCGAACGACGCATGAAGATCCTCCTCATTTTCAAAACGCATCTCGACCTCGGTTACACTGACCTCGCCGCAAGCATCGAACGCAAATATATCGACGAATTTATCCCCCACGCTCTCGACCTCGCCGAAACCATGAAGGAGACCGGCAACGATTTCGTCTGGACTACCGGCTCGTGGCTCGTCGAACGCTTCATGAATTCCTCCGACGCCAACCGCGCACGGCTCGAACGGGCTGTCCGCGACGGGCTGATCGCATGGCACGCTCTCCCGTTCACCATGCACGTCGAAATGATGGACCGCAGACTGTTTGAACGCGGTCTCGCCGTCCGCGACCGGCTCGACGCGCATTTCGGCGTGAAAACCATCGCCGCAAAGGCGACCGACGTGCCGGGCATGACCCGCGCCGCCGTCCCGCTCCTCGCAAGAGCCGGCGTGAGGATGCTCCACATCGGCGTGAACCCCGTCAGCGCCGTCCCCGACGTGCCGCCCGTCTTCCGCTGGAGAGCGCCCGACGGCAGCGAGATCTTCGTCCTCTACGACCAGACCTACGGCAACCTCATCGAGCTGCCCGGCGCCGACGCGGCGATCTGCTTTGCGATGACCAACGACAACTGCGGTCCGCAGAATCCGCAGGACGTCAAAGCGGTTTACCGGGAGCTGTATCGGAAGTATCCCGACGCGGAGATCTGCGCGTCCACGCTGAACGAAGCGGCGGAGCTGCTCGTGCGCGCGAACCCCGACGTGCCGGTCGTCACGTCCGAGATCGGCGACAGCTGGGCGCACGGCTATCAGTCCGACCCGTACAAGCAGGCGGCGTTCCGCTTGATGCTGCGCTATGCCGACACGCTGACCGACGGGGAACGCGCCACGGTCCACGACCGTCTGCTGCCGACCGCCGAGCATACCTGCGGCGGCGGCGGCAAGCGCTTCCTCAACGACGACGGGCATTATCCGCGCCCCGAATTCGAGGAGCGGCGCACGCGCATGAACTACCGCATGATCGAATCGACGTGGGCGGAACAGCGCAGCTATCTCGCCGAAGCGCTCAGCGCCTTCGAGCCGGGCGAACGCAGCGCCGTCAAGCGGAGACTGACGAAGCTCCAGACGCCGCTGAAAGTGTCAGGCGATCCGCAGCCGGTCGGCGAGCCGCTTTCCGTCGGTAAGGAGATCACGCTCGGCTGTTTCACGCTGACGATCGGCTGGGACGGCGCGGTCTGGGGACTGAAACGGAAAAAGGAAGTGCTGTTCGACAAAACAAAACGGCTGTTCGGATTTACCTACGAGGTCTTCTCGAAAGCCGACACGCTCCGCTTCTGCGAGCAGTATTTCAAGGCGCGGATGTCGTGGGGCTACGACGATTTCTCGAAGCGCGGACTCGAATCGGCGGCGAACAGTCACCTGACCGCCGCGCCCTTCGCCGACACGGTGTACCGACATAACGAAACGCTGACCATCCCGCTGAAGCTCGACGGCGCGTTAAATGAGACCTACGGCTGCCCGGCGAAGCTGATCTTACAGCTCCACGCGGCGGGCGACGCGCTCGAAGGAACGCTCTCGTGGGAGGACAAGCCCGCGTCCCGCATTCCGGAGGGAATGTGGATGTCCTTCGATTCGCCGCTTGACGACGACTCCGACGAGCCCGTCCTCGTGAGCAAGCTCGGCGAATGGATCGACCCCGCCGACGTGGTGAGAAACGGCGGACGCTCGCTCCACGGCACCGACTGCGGCGTGAAGCTCGGCGGTCTGACCATCGAAACGTTCGATTCGGCGCTCGTCAGCTTCGGCGGCGGGCTGTGGGACTTCTCGAACCGTCTGCCGCGCAAGGGCGACACGGTGCGCTTCAACCTTTACAACAACCAGTGGAACACGAATTTCCCGATGTGGTATTCGGACAACGCGCGTTTTTCGTTCCGCATCCACTGAGCGCACGGGGCGGCATATGCAAATAATGAAGAAGATCTTTACGAGAGACCGGGAATTCTACCGCAGTCTGGTTACGCTGTCCATCCCGATCATGCTCCAGAACCTCATCACGTACTCGGTCGGACTGGCGGACAACCTGATGATCGGCTCGCTGGGCGACAGCGCGGTGTCGGGCGTATACATGGGAAACCAGATCCAGACGGTTCTGCAGGTGCTGAGCGCGGGCATCGAGGCGGCGATCTTGCTGCTATCCTCACAGTATTGGGGAAAACGCGAGACCGGACCCATCCGCCGCGTCGTCAGCATCGGGCTGGACATTTCGATGACGATCGGACTGGTCGTCTCGGTCGTCTGCGCGCTCATCCCGCGGCAGGTGCTGGGCATTTTCACCGATGAGACGGCGGTGATCGACTGCGGGGAGGAATATCTGTCGATCTTATGTTATTCCTACCTCTTTTTCACGATCACGCAGGCGCTCATCGCGGCGATGCGGAGCGTCGAGACGGCGCGCATCGGGATGTACGTGTCGCTGACGTCGCTGGTCATCGACGTTTCCTTAAACTACGTGCTGATCTTCGGCAAGCTCGGCTTTGAGCCGATGGGCATCCGGGGCGCAGCGATCGCAACGCTGATCGCGCGGATCTGCGAAGCGGTCATCATGGTCGTGTACGTCCGTTTTGCCGACCGGAAGCTCTGCTACCGTTTCAGCGGGCTTTTGCACCCGGACAGGCGGCTGGCGAAGGATTTCATCCGCTGCGGACTGCCGCTGATCGGCGGGCAGCTGGTCTGGGGGTGCAATCTGATCGGCAACTCGATCATTTTAGGTCACTATCCCGAAAGCGTCATCACGGCGGTGAGCCTTGCCAACACGATCAACAATTTAATGTACGTCAGCATCAACGGCATGGCGGCGGCGGTCGGCATTTTCATCGGCAAAAAGGTCGGCGCGGGCGAGATCGGCGAGATACGGCAGTACGCGAACACGGTGCAGATCGTTTTCCTCGGCATCGGGGTCCTGATGCACTTCATGTTCCGGTTTGCGGGCGCACCGTTCATTTCGCTTTACACGATCTCGGACGAAGCGGCTGGCTTTGCGGCGCAGTTCATCACGGTGTTAAGCTACACGAGCATCGGGACGTGCTATCAGTGCAGCTGTCTGTTCGGGCTGGTGAAGTCGGGCGGCGACGTATCGTTTGTGTTCAAGAACGACACGTGCTTTGTGTTCGGCGTGGTGCTTCCGTCGGCGATCGTCACGTCGCTGCTGGGCTGCGAGCCGTGGGTCGTGTATCTCTGCCTGAAATCCGACCAGATTCTGAAATGCATCACGGCGTTCTTCAAGATCCGCCGGTACAACTGGATGAAGAATCTGACCCGTCCGGCGGCTCCCGTCCCGGCGGGCGCTGACAGCACGAAATAAAGTGGTGGGCGCCGCCTTTCCGTGGCTTCCCATGTGTTAGTTCAGCTCTCTACATAATATTCTCCGACTTGTCAGTCAGGGGAACGATGGAGAGGGGGGTGGAAACCATCTCAAGCCGAAGGTTTCATGCCGCCCTCCGGGCGGCTCCCCCCATCTCCACTCCTCCCCTTTCCTTGGCTTCGTGCAGCAAAGCTGGGTTTGACACCTGCCTACGGGCGAACTCATGTCTTAGTTTTGGCTGCGGACATGATATTGCAAAGAGCGTTTGTTTACATGCCTTAGTTAGCTGACAGCGGCGATATTGTGCGAGGTGTTTGAAGTCATGTCTTAGATTTGCTGACACATGATTCAAGCGATTTCTGCAATATCATGTCCGCAGCAGAACTAAGGCATGTTTCAAGCGATTTTTACAATATCATGTCCGTCGCTGATCTAAGGCATGGGAAGCCAAGGAAAGGGGGAGAGTGGAGAGAGGGGTGGAAACCTTCGGCAGATGGTTTCCACCCCTCTTTCCATCGTTCCCCTGACTGACAAGTCGGAGAATTTTACGTAGAGAGCTGAACAAACAAGATTGTCGCTGTCAGTGATTCAAGCGGTTCAAAAACGAGCGTCGAGCAGGCGAAACGTCCGGCAAAGTCCGAGCCGCCGAAGGAGGCGGGATAAAAAACGACCTGTGGGCATCGCCCACAGGTTTCGTTTTTTACCAGACAGTCCGTTCTAGCCATGCGGCGGCGTCCGACTGGTTCGGGTCGCCGGAGAGCCGGAGCAGCTCGCCCGTCGGATCCTTGTCTTCGTCCCATTCGCGCAGGATCGCCAGCATCTCCCGCGACGCTTCCCGACAGCCGTCAAGGTCGACTTCACGCGGCGTTTCGCCGACAAACCGCCGGTAATTGCCGTACAGGATCTTCCCGACCGTCTCATCGTCAAGCTCCAGACCCCGGATCGGCTCCTTCGAGAAGCAGGGCATCGGGAATTCCGTCCGGTCGTGCGTCAGCGTCGTGTAGACGAGCCGGTTCAGCCTGTCGTTGTCGCCCTTGTGCGTGTTCGAGTCCGTGCCGAACAGGATGCGGTCTCCGTGCCGCGTGAAGAAATCATGCCACACGTCCGGACGCTTCGCAAAATTCGGGTACATCTCGCTGCCCGGCGTCAGGTCGAACAGCACGTTCGGATAGGTCGTCAGCACACGCTCCGCCTCGTCCGGGAAGTCCGACAGGAAGAAGAAATGCGCGAACGTCACCCGCAGCTTCGGATGCTTGCCGAGCATACGGAACACTTCGTTGTAGATCTGCTGCTTCGTCGGGAAGGTCCCGTCGCCGTAGAACCAGCCGCGGCGGATGCGCTCGGGGGTCATGTTCGCCGCGTCCCAGAAGGTCTCCGGGTCGGCGACGTGCATACAGACGGGCAGGTCGTTCTCCTCGAGCCAGTCAAACATCGGGTCGTAGTATTCGTTGTCAACGCCGAACGGCGCGAGCTTTCGCATCAGCGGGTCGCATTCCATCATCTTCACGCCGTCGCAGCCGAGCGCGATCAGACGCTTCACCTCGTCGAGCGGTGCGATCTTCGAGAACGGTCCGTAGTCGTGAAGCGAACCGAACGCGCGGAGCTTCAGACCCGTGTAGTGCGATTTGTACCACAGCGCTTTCAGATTCTGGTTCACGCCCCGGTAGGGGAGCGCGTGGATCGTCGAATCGGTCACGCCGCAGGAGACCATCAGGTCGAGCATCCGGCGCACCTTCGCGTCGTCGTTGTCCTTCATGTGGATGTGGCTGTCAGCAAAACGGTTCATGATATCCATCCTTTCAAATCGATTGTAAAACTTCGTTTTACAATCGGTACTCGCGCTTATCGCCGCCGACAAAACAAAGTTTTGTCGGCTCCCCTCGGCGCGAGGGCTCGCCCTGGCTCGCCTTAGAGGAGTTTTTATGTCGGCAAAGCCGACATAAAAACGGATTTTATTATAACGTTCGTCATCTTAAGGCGTTTTTACAATCGCCTAAACGTTTCTTTCTAAAGGCGGTCAGCGGCGCTCGACGGCGACCGGCGCGCCGGGCTGTTCCATCGCCGCGATCATCGCCGTGCGGACCGCGATGCATTCGAGCGTCGCGTCTACCGGCACCGGCGGTATCCCCGTGTCGAAATAGTCGAGCAGAGCGCACGCAAAGCTGCGCCAGAATGCGTCGCCGCAGGTGCGAACGGCGCATCTGTCGGTTCCGAGATCGGCGTAGACCGCGAACGGCACGTTCCCGCGTATGCACTGATGATAGAACGCCGCGCGTCCGTCGTCGAAGTCGAGACGGAAGATGAGATTCTTGTCGTTGTTCAGACAGGTGACGGTCTTCACGCCGTTTTTCATCACCGTGTTGGTCACTTCGATCAGGTGGATCGAGTAAATTTCAAAAACGTTCGGACCCTGAACGACCGCGCTCTGCGCACGGGGAGCCGTC
>JAZRXB010000049.1:0-3018 GCA_045600005.1 Eubacteriales bacterium
CGCCTACCGGAAGGCGCACCGCGGAGTGAACCCGTCCGCGCCGCTCATTTCATGAAAGGAAGGAAACCATGTCCGATCTCTCGGCGTTTCCCGTGCCGGAACCGATCCTGTACGCCCGATTTGTCCGCAAAGCCGCGTTCGACTTTCCCTCCGAGCGGCTTGACTGCGCGGTGCTGTTTCTGATCACGGAGGGGAAGATCCGCTTTTCCGTCGCTGACGACCCGCCGGAGGAAGCCGACGCGGGCGACGCGGTGTTCTGTCCGCCCGGTCAGCCGCTCCGCCGCGAAATGCTGGAGGCCGTCACGCTTCACATCGTCCGCTATGCCTTTTCCGGCGACCCGGACGAGTTCCCGCGCGGAAAACAGACGATCACCGACCCCCGGCGCGTGCAGACCGATCTTGACCGCGTGGAGACGAGATTTCCGATCATCCGCCGTCTCACACCTGCACAGCGGCATTACCTGACCGACATCTGGTTCGAGCTTGCGGGCGAGCGTTCGGGCGGCGAAACGTCCCGCACCGTATCGCGCGACCGCCTGATCGAGAGCGCGCTCGAGCGCATGGACGCCCATCTCGGCGAGCATATGACCGTGAACGAGCTGGCGGAGAGCTGTGATCTCACGCCGGTGAGCTTCATCCGCCGCTTCACCGCGGTCTGCGGCGAGACGCCGAACCGGTATCTGACCGGAAAGCGGCTCGCCCACGCCGCGAAGCTGCTCTGCGACACCACGCTTCCGGTCAGTCAGATCGCGCATCTGTGCGGCTACGAAAACGAGTTCTATTTCACGTCGGTCTTTCACAAAGCCCTCGGCGAAACGCCGACCGCGTACCGCACCGCGCACCGGGTGTAACTCCGCAGTGAAATAAATCCCTGCGGGATTTGTGAAATGCGCTTTGCGCGTGAAATACGCCTGCGGCGTGATATACATCTGCGGCGTGAAATGCGCTTCGCGCGTGATTTGAGTTTCATTTCGAGACAAAGCACCTGCCGGTAAAGAGTATTGGTCGCTCTTTCGGCAGGTGCTTTCTATATGATTTTTTCTGTCCTAAAGAACATCGCGCACCCGCGCGGGACGTTTTTTGCCTTGACAGCTTATTTGCCGTTAAACGCCTTGACGAAGCTCTCGATCGAAGAGTTGATCGAATCCTTCTTAGAAGCGAGAGCGGACGCGAGGTCTGCAGAGTGGCTCGAAGCCATGCTGTAAAGCAGACGATAGCCCCAGTCGAAGAAACAGCCGATATCGAAGACCTTGTTGCCAAGGACCATTTCGAGCATTTCAGCCGATTCGTCGTCGCGCAGCGTCTTCGTGGTAACGGCGGTCTCGATGAAGGTCGGGGTGACGAGCTGCTGCGAGTAGTAGCCGAGCGCGTCCAGAATAGTGCCGCAGGCATCCGTGTCATCCTGCGTCGTCGGAACGATCAGCCACGAAGACCAGTAAGTGTTGACCGGCGCGCTGTATTCGCCGCTCTCCTCGTACTTCGGGAACGGGATGATGCCGAAGTCGGCGTTGTAGCTGCGGGCGGAGTTCATACGCTGAAGGTTCGTGATCCAGAAGAACAGAAGGTCTTCGTTGAAGCAGACGGCGAGGGATCTCGCCGTATCATGACGGCTGTCCTGCGAACCGACGGTGCTGTCGCGGTCGTCGACGACCTTGATGAAGTTGGTCACGATGTCGTTGACGCGCTCGGTGTCAAGCGCCAGCTCCGGAATGCCGTCCTTGTTGATGCGGGTCAGATGCTCGCCTGCCGCGAGGACGTACATATCGAGGTTCATCGACTCGTAGGAAATGCCGTAGCGGTCGTCCTTCGGGTCGTACTTGGTGTCGCCGTTGACGTCGTACTGGACGGTCTTGCCGAGCTTGTACATTTCGTCAAAGGTCATCCTGCCGGAGCGGACGACGTCGTACACGTCGATGTTGTAATCGGAAGCGATCTTCTTGTTGAACATCGTGATCGTGGACGAACCGGTCGTCGAAACGATCAGGTCGCCGGTGACGCTGATGGTCTTCCCGAGGACGGTCATGCACTCGACCGCCGCTGCATCCCACCACGAGTGGTCGAGGTCGAGCGTGTCGATATCGGACAGCGCGATCAGGTAGTCGGGCTGGTTGAGGATGACAGGGGTCAGCTCGCCGGGGATGTACGCGACGTCGAATTCCTTGTCGCCCGCCAGAATGCTGTTGGTCAGCTCGGTGAGCTGCTGCACGTTGCGGCCGCCGATGATCTGATAGCCTTCGACGTCGATGTTGTAAAGTTCTTCGACGGTGCGGTTGCGCTTGTAGATCGAGTCGTTGAGGATATCGCCGTTCTCTTCCTCGACGAAAGCCGACTGCATCCAGTCGCCCACGTCGTTTTCCGCGATGATGAACTTTCTTCCGCCGCCGTCAAAACCTGCGACCGGCTGGAATTCGCTGGGTTCGGTCATGGCGACCTCCGTCGTGGTCTCACCCGAAGCCGCGGTCGTATCCGTTCCCGTCTGAGCGCCGCCGCAGGAAACTGCCGACACAAGCATGGAAGCAAGAAGGAGAATGCTGATAAGTTTTCTGTTCATGCTGATCTTCCTTTCATCAATAGTATATTACCATTCGGAAAAATAATTAATCGTTAATATTTTACACTTTTCCCGTCGTCAATGCAATGCTTTTTCTTTGTCTTTTACCTAAATATATGCGTTTTCTTCGTCCTGAACGTAAAAAGGCATCCCGTCCGTTCGGAAAACAGACGGGATGGTTTCAGATGGTGGCATAACCTTTGAATCCCTTGACAAAGGTCTGGATGGATACATCGATGGCAGATTGGTTTTGAGCAAGTCTGGACGCGAGGTCGGCGGTGTGTTCCGACGCCAGTCCGTACAGCAGTCTGTATCCCCAGTCGAAGAAGCAGCCGATGTCGAAGACCTTGCTGCCGAGGACCATTTCGAGCATTTCAGCCGATTCGTCGTCGCGCAGAGACTTCGTGGTGACGGCGGTCTCGATGAAGGTCGGGGTGACGAGCTGCTGCGAGTAGTAGCCGAGCGCG
>JAZRXB010000050.1:0-5257 GCA_045600005.1 Eubacteriales bacterium
GCGCTGCTCCTTCTCACCGGGTGCGGACAGAGCTTCTCTGCTCCGCCGTCCGAACCGCTTCACAGCGCTCGGCGCCGCCCGTCCGACCTGCCGCTCACGTCGCTCGAACCTCCGCCGGTCGTCGAAACGGGGCGCATCTCCTTCCTTGCCGCGGGCGACAACGTGATCCATCCCTGCATCTATATCGACGCCCGGAACCGCGGCGCACGGCGGACCGACGCGGCGTTTCGCGGCCGAACCTACGATTTTCTGCCGATGTACGCCGACGTCGCCGACTATATTCGGAGCTTCGACCTCGCTTTCATCAATCAGGAGACGCTGCTCGGCGGCGACAGTCTCGGTCTGTCGGGCTATCCGAAGTTCAATTCGCCGCAGGAGCTGGGGCTCGATCTGATCGAGCTGGGCTTCGATATCGTCGGCATGGCGAACAATCACATGGCAGACATGGGCGAAAAGGGGCTGTCCGGCGCGATCTCCTTCTGGAAATCGCACGCCGATGAGATCACGATGATCGGCGGCTGCGAGGACGCAGATGACTACGAAACGCCCCGTGTCGTCGAAGAACAGGGCGTGAAGATCGCCTTCGTTGCCTACACGGAGGAAACGAATCTGCTCCGCCTGCCGAAGGACAGCAAGCTCATTGTTCCCTATCTCGACGACGCGGCCATCCGCCGCCAGTGCGAAGCGGCAAAAGAAGCGGGCGATTTCGTCATCGCCTCGGTCCACTGGGGGAACGAAAACAGCACGAAGCTCTCGTCCACGCAGAAAAAGACCGCAAAACTGCTCACCGAATGCGGCGTCGACGTGATCATCGGGCATCACCCGCACGTGCTTCAACCGATCGAATGGCTCGACCGTCCGGACGGCGGAAAAACGCTCTGCATCTGGTCGCTCGGCAACCTCGTCTCGGCGATGGAATACTGGGAAAATATGGTCGGCGGCTTCTTCACGTTCGACATCGTGAAGATGAGCGACGGCTCGGTCCACGCCGAGTCGCCCGCGTTCGTGCCGACGGCGTTCTACTACGGACCGTCCTACTACAATTCGCATCTGTATTTTCTGACCGACTACACCGACGCGAAAGCCGACACGCACGGCACGAAAATGCTGTACGAGCATCCCGCGAAGCCCGCCGATATGTGGCGCTATGCGAAAAACATTCTGGGCGATTATCTCGTCACCGAGCGCCCGACCGTAAATCCGTAAGCCAAACCGTCAAAAGAAAGGAAGTTCCCATGAAAATTGCCATCATCGGAGCCGGAAGTCTCGTCTTCTGCAAAACGCTGCTCCTTGACATCGTGCAGATCGAAGGCATCGGTCACACGGAATTCGCGCTGATGGCGCCCTCGACGCGCCACACGTCCGACGTGAAGGCGTTTTTCGACCGCGTGATCGAGAAAAACGGTCTGGATTCCGAGGCGTGGATCACGACCGACCGCCGCGAAGCGCTGCGCGGAGCCGATTACGTCATCGCCACGCTGTCCGTCGGCGGCGTCGAAGCCAACGCGATGGATATCGAAATTCCGCTCAAATACGGCGTCGACCAGTGCATCGGCGACACCTGCTCGACCGGCGCGGTCTTCCGCGCGCTGCGGACGATCCCCGTCATGCGCGAACTGGCGCGCGATATGCGCGAGCTTTGTCCGAAGGCGCTGCTCCTCAACTACGTCAACCCGATGGCGATGGTCTGCCGCGCGCTCGACGACGAGCCGACGAAATTCGCCGGGCTCTGCCACGGCGTGCAGACGACGATCCGTCTGATCGTGGGCTATCTCGGTCTGCCGCTCGACGAGATCGACTACATCTGCGCGGGCATCAACCACATGGGCTGGTTCATTAAGCTCGAACGCCGGGGCGTCGATCTGTACCCTGCTCTGCGCGAAAAATTCGAGCTGCCCGAATACTATGCGTCCGAAAAGGTGCGCGGCGAGGTCTTCCGGCACTTCGGGTACTTCATGACCGAATCGACCGGGCATCTGTCGGAGTATCTGCCGTGGTTCCGCAAGAACGAGCTTGGAAAATCGCTCTACTGCGACGAGCCCGACTTCGGCGGCGAGACCGGCGCGGCGCTCAAATGGGCGCGCAAGGTCCGCGCGAAGTACGCGAACCGCTCGATGCTCGAAAACGAGCCGTCCGAGCTTCCGCCGCGTTCGGTCGAATACGGCTCGTACATCATCGAAGCGACCGCGCTCGACCGCCCGTTCCGTTTCAATGCGAACCTCCGCAACAACGGGCTGATCTCCAACCTGCCGCACGACTGCATCGCCGAAATGCCCTGTTTCGCGGACGGCGCGGGACTGCATCCGAGCTATGTCGGCGCTTTGCCGCCTCAGTGCGCGGCACTGAATCTGACGAACATCAACGTGCAGGATCTGGCGTTCCTCGCCGAAAAGGAACACGACCCGGAGCTTCTCGTGCAGGCGTGTGCGCTCGACCCGCTGACCGGCGCGTCGCTGACGCTGGCAGAGGTCCGCGCCATGGTGACGGAGCTTCTGGACGCCGAAGCGAAGTGGCTGCCGCAGTTTGACGGGAAGCGTCCGCGTCCGACGCCGACCATCGTGATCCCCGAAGGTCTGACGCGCGCGAAGGTTCCCGCCGACCCGGCGCTCGCCATCTCGAAACGCATCGCGGGACTGTGAGCTTTCATCCTCCGCAGCGGCACAAAAACGGGGCAGCCGGAAGGCTGCGCCGTTTTTCTGTGTGCGTGTCGGATTTCAGTCCTTCTGCTGACCGAGGTCAGCGATGCACTTCTTGCAGATCAGTCTTCCCTTATAAAGGATGACGTCCTCCGCCTGACCGCAGAACAGGCAGGCAGGCTCGTACTTTTTGAGGATGATCCGATCCTCGTCGACGAAGATCTCGATGGAGTCCTTGTTCTTGATGTCCATCTTGTTTCTCAGCTCGATCGGGAGGACGATTCTTCCCAGTTCGTCGATTCTTCTGACAATACCGATTGATTTCATGGTTTATACCATCCTTTTCTGTAATATTTTTGAGGATTTTGCTTGTCTGTTACTATAATACCATATATTTACAGTTTTGTCAAGGGTTTTCGCCAAAAAAGTCTGAAAAAAAAACCGTTCCGGTTTTCGGAACGGTTTTTCTGTCAGACGACGATCAGTTGTTTTCGTCTTCAACCTGAGCTGCTTCCTGATCTTCGAGAAGAGCCTTGATGGAAAGGCTGATCTTGTGAGCATCGGGATCGATCTTGGTGATCTTCGCGTCAACGATGTCGCCGATCTTGAGAACGTCAGCCGGCTTTGCGATCTTTTCGCGGGAGATCTGAGAAACGTGGATCAGACCGTCTGCACCCGGAACGACCTCTGCGAATGCGCCGAAGTCCATGAGGGACACGATCTTGACGGAAGCGGTGGAGCCGACTTCGTACTTGTCGGTGAAGATCTTCCACGGATCCTGATCGGGGGTCTTGTAGGTGAGGGAAATTCTCTTTGCTTCCTTGTCGACAGCCTTGACGGTAACGTCGATGACGTCGCCGACGTTGACGACCTCGGACGGATGCTTGATCCTTCTCCAGGACAGCTCGGTGGTATGTACCATACCGTCAACGCCGCCCAGATCAACGAATGCGCCGTAGGAAGTCAGGCTCTTGACTTCGCCGCGGTACTGCTGGCCTTCTTCGACCTGCGCCCAGAATGCTTCCTTGCGCGCCTTGTTTGCTTCGCGCTCAACGACACGGATGGAAGCGACGACGCGCTTTCTCTGCTCGTTGATGTCGATGACCTTGACCTGCTTGGTTTCGCCGCGCAGAACGTTGAGGTCAGCGTCCTTGGGAAGACCGGACTGAGAAGCGGGGATGAAGACGCGGACGCCGCCGACAAGACCGATCACGCCGCCCTTGACGGCTTCGATGATCTTTGCTTCGAGAACGTCGCCGTTCGTGGAAGCGTCAACGACTGCCTGCCAGTTCTTGGCAACGTCGATTCTCTTCTTGGACAGGGATGCAACGCCTTCCGCGTCGTTTACCTTGACGACAACGGCTTCGATGGAGTCGCCGGGCTTGTAAACGTCAGCGAGCTTGACGGAGGTGTCCTCGGTCAGTTCGTTGTACGCGATGATGCCGGTGAACTTGCCGCCGATGTCAACGTGGATCTCGTTCTCGGCAACGGAGGTGATCACGCCCTCAACACGGTCGCCGTTGGTGATGGGTCTGAGGGATTCCTCTACCATCTCTTCAAAAGTTTTTTCGGTGTTCTCGCTCATAATATTTTGAACCTCCTGAATTATTTCGCCCGGCGTAGATGCGCCGGCTGCGATTCCCACCTTCATATGGGGTTTAACATACTCGAGCGGAATGGAGGAAGCATCTTCTATCAAAAACGTTAATGCCAAATTTTGTTTACTGATGGCATAGAGCTTCGCCGTATTGGAGGAGTCTCTGCCGCCAATAACGATCATCATATCCATTTTTCGGGATAGCTTCAAGACTTCATTCTGCCTATTTTCTGTTACACTACATATTGTATCATAAAAATTCGTGTTTGTATATAGTTTTTTGAAAATTTTCTGAGATTTTTTCCACTCTTTTTTATTCTGCGTCGTCTGAGCGGTCAGAACGAGAGCGGAAAAGGGGTCGGGAGCTTTGGAAACGGCGGCAAGCAGCTCCTCCGCGGTCGGCGCGACGGCGGTCGGTCCCTTCGAGCGGCTGACGATGCCGCGAACCTCGGGATGTTCCGGGTCGCCGAGGACGCAGAACAGGGTATCGGGTCCCGATTCGCGCGAAGCGATGGTCTGGATCTTCCGAACGTAGGGACAGGTGCAGTCCTCGATGCGGAAGTACGGGTTGGCGTCGGCGAGCGAGCGGAGCTTTTCTTCGAGTTCTCCTGTGATGCCGTGTGCGCGCGTACAGAGGATGACGGGATGCGACACGTCCGCCGAGCGGCAGAGGTCGTCCAGTCCGTCCTCTTCGATGCGGTGTGCGCCGCGCTCCTCGAGCTTTTTCAGAAATCCGTCGTTATGGATGAGCTTTCCGAGGGTGTAGACGTCCGCCCCCGGCGTTTCGAGCGCGGTCTCGACGGTCTTCACGGCGCGGCTGACGCCGAAGCAGAATCCGGCGAGGGAGGCAACGGTGATTTCGGGCATGGTTCTGAGTTTTCGCCCCGTCCTGTCGGTTTCGGGAGGGAAACCTACGGGAAGGAGCGTCCTTTCGGATGTGTTATTCGGAGAGGACGAGCGCTGCGGGTGAAACCCCGCGCCCCGGAACGGGGCGCGGGGCGGCGGGCGTGGATACGGCGACTCG
>JAZRXB010000051.1:0-8075 GCA_045600005.1 Eubacteriales bacterium
GCATGGCGGTTCTCCTTTCGGTTATGGTTTTATTTAGCCGATTGTTTAATGCTTTGAGATGACAAATGTTATAATAAAATCCGTTTTTATGTCGGCTCTGCCGACATAAAAACACCTCTAAGGCGAGCCCTCGCGCCGATATGGGGAGAGCCGACAAAACAAATTTTGTCGGCTGACAAAACTTTGCTTTGTCGGCGGCGATAAGCGCGAGTACCGATTGTAAAACGAAGTTTTACAATCGACTGGTTATGGTTTTATTGGATCGGACGGTTCCGTCCGGTTCGGCTGACTGATTTCGATCCTTGAAGCGAGCATTGCCGCGGTCCTCTGCGGAAAGGCGTTGAAAAACGAGTAGTCCGCGCATTTCCGGTAGACCGGACAGCGTTCGGAAAGCAGCTCGCGGTAACGCTCCAGACTTCCGTTGACCGGCGGACGCTGTAACATGGCGTCAGTCGGACGGATGCCGGAAAGACTTCGTTTGAGCCACAGCACGGTGGTTTCGCGTTTCAGAAGGATACGCGACGGCGCATAGGTCGGCAGTCCGCCGCCGCACGAGAGTATGGTCAGGGTATCGTCGGCTTTCAGTTCTTCAAGGACTGTCCGGAGCGTTTCGTATTCGGCTTTTCGGAAGCCCTCCTCGCCACCGGTCTCAAAGAGCCCGCGGATGTCTCCGTGACGGGATACGATCTCGGCGTCGAGGTCGACGAAGCGCGCGCCCAGCCGTCTGGCGAGCTGACGTCCAACGCTGGATTTGCCGCATCCGGTCATGCCGATGAGCGACAGGATATTGCTGCGAAGCGTGATCATGGTTACGTTTACCCGTTACAGGTATTTTCGGATGTACTCGTCCGACAAAATCGAGCAGATCCCGATGTCGCGGTACTGTCCCTTGACGAACATCGAGGAACGCCGCACGCCCTCATAGGTCATGCCGCATTTTTCCATGACGCGGCGGCTCCGTTCGTTGCCGACCATGTAGCGCGCTTCGACGCGGTGAACGTTCAGGCGCATAAACGCGAAGTCAAGCACCTGACGGACTGCTTCGGGCGCAAAGCCCTGCCCCCAGTAGGCGGGGTGAAGCACATAGCCGATCTCGGCGGCGTTGTTGGCGACGTCGAGCGACGTGAAGCCGCAGGTCCCGATGAAATGCCCGTCGGCGCGGCAGATCAGCCCCCAGTCGTAAAAATCGCCGCTCTTGTAACGGAGCTGGAGATATTCGAGATAGTCGAGCGTCTGCTGCGGGCTGGTGTGCGGCTCCCACAGAAGGTAGCGGGTGACGTCCTCGCGGCAGGAGTAGGCGTACATATCGCGCGCGTCGGACGGCTTCATGCGGCGCATGACCAGCCGCTCGGTATGGAGCGTGGGAATATGCGAAAAGATTTTCGTAACGGAATCCGGCTGCACGGCGTATCACCTCCCGCCCGGTCGACGTTACCGTATATTATATACCATTCTGCGGTTTTTTGCAAGAGGAAAGCGCTATCTCGCGTAAATTTTATAATTATGTAAACTCTTTTACGTTTTCCTTGCGAAACCTTGTGACTTATGGTATAATAGATGCGATCCTCCGGCGGCGTGAGGTCATGTGAGCCGCAGGAATTCTCCGAAAGGAATCAGCTTATGAAAAAAATCGCATTTCTCGGGACCGGAAATATGGCGGCGGCGATCATCCGCGGGATGTTTGCCGCAAAGCTGCCGTTTGCCGGGTCCGATCTCGTACTCTATAACCGCACGCCCGCCAAATACGCGGCGTTCGCCGACCTGTCTCCGGTCATCGCGCCGGACGCGGCCGAAGCCGTCCGGCTTGCGGACGTGGTGTTCCTCTGCGTCAAGCCGCAGAATTTTTCCGAACTGCTGACGCCGATCCGCGAGAGCGGCGTAACGCTTGACGGAAAGGTCTTTGTCTCCATCGCCGCCGGGATCTCGACCGAGGCGGTCGGCGGGATGCTCGGACAGAACTGCGCCGTCGTGCGCTGTATGCCGAACACGCCTTTGAAGATCGGCATGGGCGTCACGGCGGTCTGCCGGAACGCGCTCGTGTCGGATGAGGACTACGAGCTGGTCTGCGGGATCTTCTCCGCCGCCGGGATCGTGATGCGGCTGGAGGAATCGCAGATGAACACGGTCATCTGCGTCAACGGCAGCTCGCCCGCGTACTTCTATTATTTCATCGACGCGATGGTGAAGTCCGCGAAGGCGCAGGGACTCGAATGCGAGAACCTCGTCGAAGCGGTCTGCCGGACGGTCATCGGCTCCGCCGAGATGATGCTCCGCGCCGACGCGGAAGGGACGACGCCAGCCGAGCTGATCCGCGCCGTCACGTCTCCGAAGGGAACGACCGAACGCGCGATGAACGTGTTCGCCGAAGCCGACGCCGCCGCCGTGATCGACCGCGCGATGCGCGCCTGCACCGACCGCGCCGAGGAAATGGGAAAACAGTTTTCCGCGCGCTGACGGGTCGGACAGGACGGTTCGGCGGCGCAACAGCCCGCAGTCGGTATTTCCCGCCTGATAAATGAGATCATCCCGGCTTTGCCCGCCGGTATAAAACGCCCCGCTCCTTCATATATCTGACTGTGAAGATCAAAGCGAAGGAGTGAAAAAGAACGGTATGAACGATCTGGCAAGGGAACGGGCGGCGGACCGGCGCGCGCTTCTGCTCGCGGGCTCGGCGCTGTGGCTGATCGGCGCGTTCGCGGGAACGGCGCTGTGCAGAAGCTGGAATCCGACCGGAGAAGCGGGGGACAGGCTGATCGAACGATGGTTCGTCGGGCTGTTCTATAAATGTCACGACCCGTCGGACGTGCTGTACGTCGTCGCGGACTGTTTCTTTCACGAGCTGATCCCGTATCTGGCGGTCTGGCTCGCGGGCTACACGCTTTTTACAGGCGCGGTCAGCGGCGCGGCGCTGGTGCGGGACGGTCTGCTGTTCGGTTATGCGCTGACGATGCTCCAGTTTTCGTCAAAGACGGGGCTGTTTCTTGACGCGGCGGCGTATCTCGTGTCGTCGCTGGCACTGGCGTCGCTGCTTATCCTGTTAAGTGCGGCTGCGTTCGGATTCTATTATCCGGAACGCAGAGCGGCGCTGTTCGGCAGGGAATCCCTGCGCTATACAGGCGTTTTTCTCCGCATCGCCGCGCTGGTCCTCGTCAACGTGACGGGAACGCTGTTCTTAATTTATCTATATTTTTAGTCGATCGTTTCATGCTTTAAGATGACAAACGTTATAATAAAATCCGTTTTTATGTCGGCTTTGCCGACATAAAAACACCTCTAAGGCGAGCCAGGGCGAGCCCTCGCGCCGATATGGGGATAGCCGACAAAATAAATTTTGTCGGCGGCGATAAGCGCGAGTACCGATTGCAAAACGCAGTTTTACAATCGACTATCTATATTTTTGAAAGGATGTTAAGACTTTGAAGCTGTTCGGACATGAATTCAAGCTCTTCAACTATTCGCTGGAGGGCAAGGGCGTGAAGAAGGAGCCGGAGGGACCCAAAGACCTTCCGCATTTCTTCAAGCATTTCGGCAACAAATTCACCCGGCTCGTCACGGTGAATATGTATTATATCTTCGGCAACTTCCCGATCCTGTTCGCCATGCTCGCGTTCAGCGGCATCGTCGACCGCGATTCCTTCGCGCCGGCGTACCGGATGTTCGCGCCGCTGCACGGCGTGATGCTTCACGGTCAGTCGCCGGTCACGTCGGCGCTGTTCGGCATTTACGGCACACAGTCCGAGATCGGCTTCGACACGCCGCTGACCATCGCCGCGTGGTGTCTGTCCGCGCTGGTGCTGTTCACGTTCGGTTTCGTCAACATCGGCACGACCTATATCCTGCGCAATATGATCAAGGGCGAGCCGATCTTCATGTGGGAGGACTTCTGGTACGCCATCAGGCGGAACTGGAAGCAGGCGCTCCCGATGGGAGTTCTCGACCTTGTGCTGTCGGTCCTGAGCGTATATGATATCGTTTTCTTCTATTATAATACCGGCGTTTCGACCGCGATGAACATCATGTTCTACGCGAGCCTTCTCATCGCGCTCATATGGTTCTGGATGCGCTTCTATATTTACATCCTGATGGTCACGTTCGATCTCTCGATCTTCAAGATCCTGAAAAACGCGCTGATCTTCTCGATGCTCGGCTTCAAGCGCAACTTCATGGCGACGCTCGGCATTGCAGTGATGCTGTTCCTCAACTATTTGCTGCTGACGTGGTTCCTGCCGATCGGCATCGTCATCCCGTTCGTGCTGCTGTTCGCGGACTGCTCGTTCATGTCCTGCTACGCGGCGTTCCCGAAGATCAAGGAGATCATGATCGACCCCTACTACACCGACCCCGATCCGGAGGAGGAAGAAGAACCGATCTTCCACGACCTCGGATAACGTTAAAACGCTCCCGTTTTCCCGGAGATCTCCGGGCGAAACGGGAGCGTTTCTGAATGATTAAGTGGGTTTCAAAAAACTGTGAAAAACAGAACGCGATATCCGCAGATTCGCGTTTTGTTTTCTTAGAGACAGTTTCAAAAATCTGCGGAGATGATCAGACCCGTGAAACCGACATTTCGCCTGCCGAAGCCGGGAAGCGCAGAACGCCGCCGTCCTCCGGCACGTTCAGAAGAGCGGTTTTTTCGGCGGAAGCGATCTTCCAGTCTCCCGCCGGAACGCCGCAGATCAGGCATTCTGCGGTCCCTTCCGGCAGACGGAAGGCAAAACCGGACGCGAACGAATCCTTTTCGCGCGGGAACAGCACGGCTTCGCCGAAGATCATCGCGCCGACGACCGCGCCCTCCGAAGCGCTTCCGACCGAAACGGCTTTCACCGGCGTTTCATCCGTACCAGCGTCCGAAACGGTCAGGACCGTGACGAGACGATCGGTCTTTTCGGCTCTGCACGGGGTGAATTCGACTCTGCCCCAGCCGATCTCGGCGACCGTTCCGTCTCCCGCGTTCGGACGGGCGAGCGGATAATTCACGCCGTTCACGTCGAACTCGTGTCCTTTGCCGCCGACTGCGCGCAGATCGGTCGGCGTGACGCAGGACTGCGCGGTCAGCCGTCCGCCCTTATGCTCGATGACCGCGAAGCCGTCCGCAAGGCGCGGTTCACTCTGTGTATGAAGCAAGAAGGTTTTCTGAAAGGAAGCGTCCGCCGCCGTCACGCGGTCGAAGACGACGAAGATCAGCGGATGCGCCGCGTCTCCGGCGTTCAGCGCGAGCATATGACGGTCGTAGGAGACGACCGTTTCGGGGTCGTAGGCGTTCGTGAGGTCGCCCGCAAGGTAGGCGAGACGGAAGCCGTCGGGCGTTTCGTCGACAGCGTGACCGAGGATCTTCGCCTGACGGACCGTCCGCTTGGACATCCACGCCGCGAGGTTCGGATTCTCGCCGTTCGCGTTCCCGGCGATGGTCTGACCGCCCGAATAGATCCATTTGCCGTTGTCGGTCATCGCGGGATTGAAGACGAGCAGACAGTTCGACGAGATCGTCTGCTTGTTGTAGGAGTAGTCCTCCGGACTGCCGTAGGCGTCGTAGATGCCCGAATCGGACGCGAGGATGCCTTTGTAGAAGATCTGGAAGCAGCCTGCGTCCTTATGCTCATGGTTGGCGCTGTACGCTTCGCCGATCTTCATGTAGACGGCGGCGGCGTTTTCGTCGAAACCGGTGCGCGCCGTGATGCAGCCGAGCGGCGAACGGCAGTAGTGCGACGGTGCGAGCCGTTTTCCGCTGTCGGACGGGGTGGACGGGTCGTTGTTGAGAAGGAAGTTCACCGGTGTGACCGAGGCGTAGGAGAGCGGGAAATCGGTGAAATCCTTCATGTGGCGGCGGGCGTAGGTCTTGAGGACTTCGTTCTTATAGCAGGACGCGGCAAGAAAACTGCACTTGGCGACGCCGGAGAGGGTATAGGTCTTCCCCTTTTCGTTGTAGTCGTCGCCGTTCCGGAACATTTCGCCGTCGGGACGGAGGTGGTGAAGGAAATTCTCCGCCGCTTCCTCAAGCTCGGCGGGGAACAGCTCGAACGCGCCGTCGGTCATGCGGGAGAGCAGGATCTGCGCCGTGATCATGAAATAATAGCGGCACTGACCGTATGCCGAACCCTGCCAGTGTGAGCCGGAACGGATGTAAAAGCTGCCCGCCTCGCGGTAGTCGCCGAGCGTCCGCGCGGCGGCAAGCTCGTAGATATCAGGATATTCGTCGTAAACGGCGATGCCGAGCGACAGCCAGTCGCGGTGGATCTGCGCTTCGGCGCCGTGACCCGTGACCATGCCCTGACCGAGCGGAGGCATTTTCACCTCCATGAAGGGGGCGAGCCTTGTTTCGCAGCCCGCGACGATATCGCGTCTGTCGTCGTCCGTCAGACGGTCGTAGCACCAGTCGTACACGAGCGCGGCGGTGTACATGACGAAGCCGAACGCGCGGCAGGCATCGTGGAGCGAGCCTTCGGGGATATTCAGCGTCAGAATGAGATTTTTCACGATCGTGACCGCTTCGTCCGCATAATGGCTGTCTCCGGTCATCGCGTAGCGGAACGCCCTGGCTTCGGCAGCCGCACAGGCGCGGTAGTCCATGTTGTGCTTTCCCTCAGCGGAAAGATCGGGCAGAAGACCGTCGCAGGACGCTTCGGCGAGCGCAAGCGTCTCCTTCATCGCGGCGGCGTTTTCGGGCGCGTCGAGATCGGTTTTCAGACGTTCAAGGACCGATCTGTTTAAGAGCAGTCTCGGATGCACGCCGCGCGGCGGCAGGACGCAGGGCTTCGGAAAGCTGTGGCAGACGGCGAGATCCACGACCTCGCCGAACGGATTCTGTGTCATGGCGGATTCCTCCTGAATTCGTTTTTCTTTATTGTAGCACAGTTTTTTCCGTTTGTCCAGTCCTGCGGAGGATTTTCCGGACGCAAAAAGCGGCGGGGAAGCGTTCGCTTTCCCGCCGGCGCAGAATATCCGGCGTTACTGCTTCTTGCGGCAGCCGTCGACCTGGATGTTCTGAGCGGAGATATAGCTTGCCTCGTCACTTGCGAGGAAGCAGATGAGGTTGGCGTTTTCGGTGTGCGTACCGGTGCGTCCCATGAAGGACAGGTCGGTCGGACCGATCTCGTCCTGATTGCTGCTGACGCTGCCGGGCGAAATAGCGTTGACCAGAACGCCCTTCGCGGTGACTTCCTTTGCCAGCGCCTTCGTGAACGAAATGATCGCGCCCTTGGTCATCGAATAGTCCGCCATGTTCGCGTTGCCGTAAACGCCCGCGACCGACGCGACGTTGATGATGCGTCCGTATCCGCGCTCCACCATCTGACCGAGAACGGCGTGTGCGAAGTACATCGTGCCGAGGATGTTGACGTCGATGTAATGCTTCCACATATCGCTCGTCGTTTCGAGGAAGGGCATCCATCTGCGCCAGATCCCGGCGTTGTTGACCATGATGTCGACCTTGCCGAAGTGTTCGGTCGCCTCTTTGACGACCTCATTGACGCGCGCTTCGTCCGAAACGTCGCACACGCAGACGAGAATGTCCGCGCCGTCGGCTCTCAGGCGGTCCGCCAGCTCGTCCAGGCGGTCGGCGTCGACGTCGACCAGCGTGACGCCGCAGCCGTATCTGGCAAGCTGTTCCGCCGTAGCGCGTCCGATGCCGATCGAAGCGCCGGTCACGATCGCGCTTTTACCGTGAAAATCCATATTCATTTCCTCCTTGAAGGATATAATTACATATTACCATTATACCAGAAGCGCCGCAGAAACACAATGGGCGAAACGATATAGAATTTAGCCGAAACGATACACCTTCGGGCGGATTATCCTTGACACACGGCGCTTTCTGTGTTATAATGACAAAAAAACGAAAGGGGCGTTCACCGCATGAGCCATAAGGGTCTGATCGTTCTGGAATACGTCGATCAGCTTCGCTGTCACGACGCGGAAGGCAAGGTGTTGAATATGAACAACCGGCGGGTCACGTCGGTCGCCTGTTTTTCCGGAGGACGCATCCGTCTGTCGGGCGAGTGGGGAGAGCTGGAGGGCGACACGGCGCATCCGATCCTTTTCCCGGAGGGAAGCTCCTACCGCAACGAATGTCTTGAAAC
>JAZRXB010000052.1:0-20023 GCA_045600005.1 Eubacteriales bacterium
TGACAAGAGCAAATATGAAATTTAAAAAAATTATTCCTCGAAGATCCCGCCGTCCGCCGGTGACCCGGCAAAACCGCCCCCGCAGACCGCTTTCGCGGTCTGCGGGGGATGATGAAACCGGATATTTATCTTGCGACGATGTTGACGATCTTGTTGGGAACGCTGATCTCCTTCACGATCGTCTTGCCTTCGAGAAGCGCCTTCATGCGGGCGTCTTCCTTGACGAGCGCGACGGCGTCCTCCTTCGAGGTGTTCAGCGGGATCTCCATCGTGAATTTCAGCTTGCCGCTGAGCTGGACGGCGATCTCGACCGTGGCGTCGACCGTCTTGGCTTCGTCATACTCCGGCCATGCGGCGACCGCGATGAGCGTGTCGTTTCCGAGATTCTGCCAGATCTCCTCGCAGAGATGCGGCGCGAACGGTCCGAGCAGGCGCGCGAAGACGCCCAGCTCGTCTTCGGTCAGCGAACCGACGTCATAGATCTCGTTGATGAGCGACATCAGAGAAGCGATGGCGGTGTTGAACTTCATGTCCTCGATATCCTGCGAGACCTTCTTGATGGTCTTGTGGAACGAGGATTCGAGCTTCGGCGTTGCGCCCTTTCCCTTTGCGATGTCGCACAGACCCGCGACACGCTCGAGGAAGCGCTTGCAGCCCTTGACCGAGCTTTCGCTCCACGGAGCCGCGGACGCATAGTCGCCCATGAACAGCGTGTAGACGCGCAGAACGTCCGCGCCGTACTCGTCCACGACGTCGTTCGGGTCAACGACGTTGCCCTTCGACTTGGACATCTTTTCGCCGTCCGGACCGAGGATCAGACCCTGTGCGGTGCGCTTTGCGTAAGGCTCGTCGACCGGGACTTCGCCGATATCATAGAGGAAACGATGCCAGAAGCGGGAGTAGATCAGGTGACGGGTGACGTGCTCCATGCCGCCGTTGTACCAGTCGACCGGCAGCCAGTAGTTCAGCGCTTCCCTGGAAGCGAACGCTTCGGCGTTGTGCGGGTCGGTGTAACGGAGGAAGTACCACGAAGAGCCTGCCCACTGAGGCATGGTGTCGGTCTCGCGCTTTGCCGCGCCGCCGCACTTCGGGCATTTGCAGTTGACGAAGGATCCGATCTTGGCGAGCGGGCTTTCGCCGCCCTCGCCGGGCGCGAAGTTCTCCATCTGCGGCAGCTTCAGCGGCAGCTCCTCATACGGAACGCCGACCATGCCGCACTTCGGGCAGTGAACGATCGGGATCGGCTCGCCCCAATAGCGCTGACGGTTGAACGCCCAGTCCTTCATCTTGTACTGAACGCCCTTCTCGCCTACGCCCTTTTCGCCGAGGTAAGCGAGCATTTTCGCAATGGCTTCCTTCTTGGTCTGAATGCCGTTGAGGAAACCGGAATTGACCATTTCGCCGTCGCCGGTGTAGGCTTCCTTCGCGATGTCGCCGCCCTTGATGACCTCGATGATGTCGACGCCGAACTTCTTTGCGAAGTCGTAGTCGCGCTCATCGTGCGCCGGGACCGCCATGATCGCGCCGGTGCCGTAGCCCATCATGACATAATCGGAGATGTAGATCGGAATCTCTTTTCCGTTCGCCGGGTTGACCGCAGCCAGTCCTTCGATGCGGACGCCGGTCTTGTCCTTGACCAGCTGCGTCCGCTCGAACTCGGTCTTCTTCGCGCACTCGTCCTTGTAGGCGTCGAGCGCGGCAATGTTCGTGATGCGGTCACGGTATTTTTCGATGATCGGATGCTCCGGCGCGATGACCATGAAGGTCACGCCGAACATCGTGTCGCAGCGGGTCGTGTAAATGCGCAGATGATCGTCGGTCCCGGCAAGTCCGAAGTTGACGAACGCGCCCTCGGAACGTCCGATCCAGTTTTCCTGCTGGAGCTTGACGTTCGGCAGGTAATCGACCTTTTCAAGACCCTCGAGCAGCTTGTCCGCGTACTCGGTGATGCGCAGATACCAGACATCCTTCGACTTCTGAATAACGTCGCTGTGGCAGATATCGCACTTGCCGCCCTGCGAATCCTCGTTGGAGAGGACGCACTTGCAGCTCGGGCAGTAGTTGACCAGCGTGGTCGCGCGGAAGACAAGCCCCGCGTCGAACATCTTGCGGAAGATCCACTGAGTCCACTTGTAGTAGCCCTCTTCGGTGGTGTCGACGGTGCGCGACCAGTCGAACGAGAAGCCGACGCGCTTTAACTGCGAGGTGAATTTTTCGATGTTCTTATCCGTCACCTGACGGGGATGGATGCCGGTCTTGATCGCGTAGTTTTCGGTCGGCAGACCGTAGGCGTCGAAGCCGATCGGGAACAGGACGTTGTAGCCCTGCATTCTTCTCTTTCTCGAAATGACTTCAAGACCCGAATAGGCCTTGATGTGTCCGACGTGCATTCCGGCGCCGGACGGATACGGGAACTCGACCAGCCCGTAGAACTTGGGCTTCGTATGATCCTCGGAAGCGCGGAACACGCTGGTCTCTTCCCATTTTGCCTGCCATTTTGATTCAATGGCTTTGAAATCATATTTCATTGATGCTGTATCCTTTCTGAATCTGTTTGCGTTATCTGACTAAAAGTCCGCTGATATCAATTTCCTCGGCGTCGCTCCAGAGCTTCTCCAGCTTGTAAAAGTCGCGGTTCTCGCGGTTCATGATGTGGACGATCACACTGCCGAAATCGATGGCGATCCACTGTCCTTCCGAATACCCGTCCATGTGAAGCGGAGCGACGCCGCATAGACCGAGCTTGTACTCCGCTTCGCCGGCAAGCGCTTTGATCGCCGTATTCGACGTTCCGCCGCAGATGACGAAATAGTCCGCGATGATCGTCTTCTCCGTTACGCGCAGCAGACGGATATCGGACGCTTTTTTCATGTCAAGCACATGAACCAGCGTCTTTGCGATTTCGATCGGGTCCGCATCCGTGAGTGTCGGAAGCTGCTCCTTCATGAGTTCGTTGTCCATAATACCTCCCCGCCCTCTCAAAGGAAGGCTGTTAAGCGGAATTTCTCTTTCATATTATTTATATTGACTTTATTTCAGTATGATGGTGATGTCGCCGTCGTTCACGTCGTCCGCCGTCTGCGCGTCGGGATGGACCTGAATAATGGGATCGTCCGGCGCGGCGGTATAGATCCGGTAGAACGGCGCGTACTCCTCGTCGGTGAACGCGCAGGTCGGGTCGAAGATCTCGTCTGTGATCGCAAGATCGTAGACGTTGAAATAATCGTTGATCATTTCGAGCGTCGACGCGCGGTTCATCACGTAGTACCATGCGCCGCTGGCCGTCTGATGCGACGAGCCGTGAAGCGTCATCATCGTCATGTTCTCAAGGTCCACGCCGAGCAGCTCCTTCGCGTACACCACGATATCCGCGAGCGGGATATCGGTCGTCACATACCGGAGCATCTGCTCGGCGATCTTCGGGACCGTCGAGATCGTGAGATTCGACTTGACCTGACGAAGCAGGGCGGACAGGAAGATCTTCTGTGCGTCCATGCGTCCGATATCCGCCTGTAAATATCCGTCGCGGAAGCGGACGAACATCTCCGCCTTCGCGCCGTCCAGCAGCTGCGGTCCCTTTTTCAGGTGGATATACAGATTCTGATACGGGTCCTCGTAGTCCATGTTGCAGGGAACGTCCACCCATACTCCGCCCAGCGCGTTGATGATGTTCTTAAAGCCATCCAGATTGACGTGAACATATCCGTCGATCTGGATACAGAGACTCTTTTCGAGCAGTTCGACCGCGCCCTGCATGCCGGCTTTCAGCAGCGCCTCGCTGTCCAGCGACGGATCTGCCTTCCGCGCCGCCGTCCGCATCGACGCCATCGCCGTGTTGATCCGTCCGCGCACGTTGTCGATCTCGATATAGGTGTCGCGCGGCAGCTGCATGACGCTGACGGTATAATCGCGCATATTGAAATTGACGATCATGATCACGTCGGTATTCCATGCCGCCGCGTCGCGTCCCATCACAAGAAAATTCACGCTGTCGGTATCGCGTACATAGACCGGAACGGTCGGTTCGGGCGCATTGGTCACTGTCTGCGGCGGATCGTCCGCCGAAGGCGTCTTTCCCGTATCTGCCTGCGGAGGAGCGGACGTGACGGCAGGCGTTACAAAGGGAACGCCGGTATCCACCGAAGGACGGTGATGCTGTAAAAACGTCCCCGTGCCGACCACGCCGACAGCCGCGATCGCCAGAATGACGACGACCGCGATCAGGATCACCTGCACCGCTCCGAACCTGCTGTTTTTCCGCCCGGACGGACTTTTATTCTTTTTCATCTATCAGTAAACCTTTATCTTGTTACCCTTTCCGCGGGGATCAAAGCTGCGCTCATGCCCGGTCGGAACCGTCCGCCTGCCCGCGAACCAGAAGATCGCTGCGCGCCTCCACCGTATCGTGATGGATCGGCGTTCCTTCTTCCAGCAGTCCCATGATCGTCATATCGAACGACAGGATCAGCGTCCGGTCGAGAAGCGCCAGCCTTTCGCCGGCGTCCTTCGCTCCATCGAGTCCCTCGTAAAACACGCGGCGGAGCTTCACGCAGTCGTCGAAGGTCCGGGTGTCCTCGATATAGTCCGCCAGATACAGTAATTTTTCGGGCAGCGTCATCCCCGCGCGTCCGGTCGTATGCCAGCGGATCATCGAAAGGATGAATCCATCCGCGATATCCGGGAAGTCCCGCGCCGCGACCTTTTCGCCGGTCATGGCGTGGAAGGTCTTCGGCATCCGCTTTTCGGTCTCCGATATTATTATACCAAATTCTTCGCACAATTGCAACTGCTTTTTTGAAGAACATTCCTTTGTGATATCGTGCAGCAGCGCGGCGGCGCGGAGCCGGTATTCCTCCTCCGGCATATACAGCGCCGCGAGCGACGCGATCTCGCGCTCCACGCCGAAGGTGTGCGTCAGCCGTTTTCCCGAAAGGATCCCCGACACGCGCTCCCGCAGCGTTTCCAGACGTTTTTCCTGTGTCTGTGTGATCATAATTCCGTTTCCCTGTATAACCCGCGTGCGGCGATCAGAGCCGCCACGTCTTTATTCAGAAGTCCCTCCGTCGATTCTCCCGCCGCGATCCGTGCGCGGATCCCGGTCGAGCTGAGCGGAAAAGCGGGCGCTTCCACCTCGTACAGCTTCGCGCCGAAGCGCTCCTCATACAAATGCTTCTTTCCGTCAAGCTCGCGCTCGGTCTCCCCGTCCTCCTCACGCCGCATCAGCGCGACCGAGGTCAGACGGAAAATATCCTCCGCGCGGTACCATGTATCCAGCGTCAGAAACATATCGGTCCCGACGAGCATACAAAGTTCCCGTCCCGGCGCGGTGAAATGCTCCAGCGTCAGGACCGTGTAGCTCTTGTCGCCCCGCAGGATCTCATGATCCGAAACCGCAAGGCGTCCCTCACGGAATGCGTCGGTCCCGGCGAACGCGAGACGCGCCATTTCCAGCCGGTCTTCGGCTCCGGCTCCTGCGACCTTTGCCTTGTGCGGAGGGACCGCGCAGGGCATGACGAGCAGCCGGTCGATGAATCCCGACCCCAGAAAAGCGAGCGCCGCACGGACGTGTCCCTCGTGGATCGGTGAAAAGGTCCCGCCGAAAATGCCGAGCCGTTCCGCTTTTGTTTCGCACTCCGTCATTGCGTCACCTGAGCGACGCAAGATCGATCTTTTTGTTGTCGACCGATTCGCGGTACAGGACGAAGCGCGTGCCGATGACCTGTACGACGTCCGCACCGACCTTTTCGGCGATGATGGCGGCGGCTTCCTTTGCGTTGTAATCGCAGTTTTCGAGTACGCGCAGCTTGATCAGCTCCCGCGCTTCAAGCGCGTTGGAGATCTGTTCGCACATATTCTCGGTGACGCCGCCCTTGCCCACCTGAAAGATGGTGTCGCACGCCGCCGCCATGCCGCGCAGAGAAGCGCGCTGTTTGCTTGTCAGCATGATAATTCCCCGTTTCTTTATGCTGTCTCCGAAAATCCACGGCATCCGTGGAAAAATAAAACGCGATGCCCGCAGGATCGGGTTTTATTTTTCTTCTCACCGGATTTCCGAGACTGCCTTAACTTAAATAAGAATGCACTGATTCTGCCTGCGGACTTTTCCCCGCAGAAGCGTCCTTAAGATTCTGTCAGATAAATTCGCGCAGACGCGCTGCGAACGCGCGCATGGCCTTGCCGCGGTGGCTGACCGAGTTCTTTTCCTCCGGCGTCAGGGACGCGAAGGTCTTTCCGAACGGCTCGAACCAGAAAAGCGGATCGTAGCCGAAGCCGCCGGTCCCCTGCTCCTCGCGTAAGATCCTGCCGTCGCAGACCCCCTCGACCTGAAATTCCCGACCGTCCGGGAAAATGCAGGTGATGACCGTGTGGAAGTGCGCGGTGCGTTTTTCGTCCGGCACGTTCTCCATTTCGCAGAGCAGCTTCCGCTTGTTTTTCTCATCGTTCGCGCCCTCTCCCGAATAGCGCGCCGAATAAACGCCGGGCGCGCCGTCCAGCGCGTCGACCGACAGTCCGGAATCGTCCGCCACGCCGATGTAGCCGAGCTTAGCCGGTACGGACGCCTTGATGTGAGAATTTTCCGCAAAGGTCCCGCCGTCCTCGACGATCTCGTCCGTATAGCCGATATCGTCCAGCGAAAGGACCTTTATATCAGACGTATATTCCGCAAGTAAAGTTTCAAGCTCGCGGATTTTTTTGCGGTTTCTTGAAGCAAGCACGATTTCCATTCCGATCTTTCCCTTCTCTTACGACTGCTCGAACAGCGCGCTGACGAACTGTTCCGCGTCAAATTCCTGCATATCGTCCATTTTTTCGCCCACGCCGATGAATTTGACCGGAATGTCCAGCTCATTCTTGATCGAGAAGACGATGCCGCCCTTTGCCGTGCCGTCCAGCTTCGTCAGAATAAGACCCGTGATGTCGGCGGCGTTCTTGAATTCCTTCGCCTGTACGACCGCGTTCTGACCGGTCGTCGCGTCCAGTACGAGAAGCGTTTCGCGCGACGCGCCGGGCAGCTCGCGTTCGATGACGCGGTTGATCTTCGCCAGCTCGTCCATCAGATTCTTCTTGTTGTGCAGACGTCCCGCCGTATCGTCGATCAGCGCGTCCGCGCCGCGTTTCTTCGCCGCGTTCACCGCGTCGAACACGACCGCCGCCGGATCGGAGCCTTCGCTGTGCTTGATCAGCTCCACGCCCACGCGGTCCGCCCAGATCTGAAGCTGGTCGATCGCCGCCGCGCGGAAGGTATCCGCCGCCGCCAGCAGAACGGTCTTTTTCTCCTGCTTCAGACGGTTTGCGATCTTGGCGATCGACGTGGTTTTGCCCACGCCGTTGACGCCGATGACCAGGATCACGCTCGGCTTCGTGTCGAGCTTCAAAGGTTCGCCCTCGCCGATCATGCCGGTCAGAATATCCTGCAGAGCGCCGCGGCAGTCCTGCGGATCGGTGATGCGGTCTTCCTTAATGCGTTCCCGGAGCTGTTCGATGATCTCCTCCGACGCGCCTACGCCGACGTCCGCCATGATGAGAAGCTCTTCCAGCTCCTCCAGCATATCCTCATCCACCTTGACAAAGTGCTTGAACAGGTTGTCCACCTGCTTGAAAAGCGCGTTCTTTGTCTTGGCAAGTCCCTCTTTCAGTCTGTCAAAAAAGCCCATGACCGTCTTCCTTTCCGATGGCGGGAACGGAATGACGCTCCGTTTCCCCGTCCTGTGAATCGTTTATTTGATTTCGTCCGCCGCAGACGCGCCGACATCCGTATCGCC
The DNA here is from genome assembly GCA_045600005.1 of Eubacteriales bacterium. Taxonomy (GTDB): domain Bacteria; phylum Bacillota; class Clostridia; order Oscillospirales; family CAG-272; genus Flemingiibacterium. The sequence continues at coordinate 7,764 of JAZRXB010000052.1, forward strand.
GGTCTGACCGTCCGCCATGCCGACGTCCAGCGCCAGCACCTTGGAAATGCCGCGCTCCTGCATGGTCACGCCGTAGATCCGGTCCGCGACCTCCATCGTGCCGCGGCGGTGCGTGATCACGATGAACTGCGTCCTGTCGGAATACCGTTTGAGGTAATCCGCGAAACGGAACACGTTCGCTTCGTCGAGCGCCGCTTCGATCTCGTCGAAGATGCAGAAGGGCGTCGGATTCACCTGCAAAATGGCGAAGATCAGCGCGATGGCGACAAACGCCTGCTCGCCGCCCGACAGAAGCGTCAGGCTCTTGATGATCTTGCCCGGCGGCGCCACGCGGATCTCGATGCCGCTCGTCAGAACGTTCGCGGGATCGGTCAGCGAAAGCTCGGCGGTCCCGCCGCCGAACAGCTCGCGGAACACCTTTCCGAAGCGGTGTCCGATCTCCTCGAACGCCGATGCGAAGGTCTCCCGCATTTCCGTTTCGAGCCTGACGATGATATCGAGCAGATTGGTCTTCGACTGCGTGAGATCGTTTATCTGAGCGGTCAGGAAATCGTACCGTTCCTTCACCTTCGCGTATTCGTCTATGGCGGAAAGGCTGACGTTCCCCAGCGCTTTCAGACGGCCGCGGTATTCGTTCAGCTCGTTCTGGACCTCTCTCCGCGTCTCCTCCGTAACGGCGGGATAGCCGCACTCGACCGCGCCCGAATAGGTCAGCTCATAGTCGTCCCACAGACGCGCGGTCAGCTTGTCCCGCTCCTCGACGAAGCCCTTTAATTTGGACTGCGCCAGCGTCAGCTCGCGGAAGCAAAGCTCCTTCTTCGCGTTCTTTTCCTTCATCTGCACGCGGAGCTGATTCAGCTTCTGCTCGTATTCGAGATTCTTCGCCGTGTTCAGCGCGCGTTCTTTCTCCAGCTTTTTCCCTTCCTCGAGCTTTGCCGCGAGCGCTTCGCGCAGTTCCGCAAGCGTCTCTGCCGCCTGACGGTTTTCCCCGGTCAGCTGTTTTGACAGATGCTCGTTTTCCTCCGCCTCGCTGCCGCACTCGGCAAGACGCGCGTCGGTCTGGGCAAGCTCCTGCGCCGCGTTTTCGGCGTCCTTGGCCGCCTCAGCCCGCCGGACGAGCAGTCCGCTCTTTTCCTGTTCGAGCTGTTCGAGCGACGTATCCACGCTTCCCAGCTTCTCCGCATCTGCGCTTCGGGACGCGGCGATCTCCGCCGCTTTTGCCGAAAGCGCCGTGATCTCGTCACGCAGCGCGCCGACGCCTTCCTCACGCTGAGCCGCGCCGGTGCGCAGCTTTTCGAGGTCCTGCGTGAGGGAATTCTTCATCCCCTTCTCGCTATCCAGCTGACTGCGGATGACCTCGAGCTGTGTGTTCTCCGCGCCGGAAAGCGACGTCAGCATCGTGTTCTGCGCCATCACGCCCGACAGCTCGTGCGAAAGAGCCGCGCCGCGCCGGTCGCATTCCTCCTGCGCCTTTTTCAGCTCGTCCAGCGACCTTCCGAGCGCTTCCACATCGTTTTTCAGCTTATCGGTCTCGGTGCGTCTGGTCAGCATTCCCGAATCGCGCTTTGCCGAACCGCCCGTGAACGAGCCGCCGGCGTTGATGACCTGTCCGTCCAGCGTCACGACGCGCACCCGGTAGCCGGTCGCCTTCGCCATGACGGAGGCGTTGTCGATGTTGTCGAAGATCAGCGTCGCGCCGAGCAGATTGCGGATGACGCCGCCGAAGCGTTCGTCAAACCGGATCACCCTGTCCGCCGTGCCGAGATAGCCTGCATAACGGGCGCATTCGTCCTCCGGGATCGGGCTGTAACGCGGCTTCATCGACGTGATCGGGTAGAAGGTCGCGCGTCCGGCGTTTTTCTGTTTCAGATGAAGGATCGCCGCCTTCGCAGCCGCCTCATCGTCCACGATGATATTCTGAATGTTCGCGCCCAGCGCCGTCTCGATGGCTAATACATAGCGGGACGACGCCTGGATCAGGCGCGATACCGGTCCCCAGATCCGTCCGCCGGACGCGGACGCATCCGAGACCCGGGACGTTCCGGCGATCCGGCCCGCGTCGTATTCGTTCATGACGAAGCGGACGCTCTGGGAATAGCCTTCGAGCAGTTCTTCCATCCGCCGGATCGCGTCGATCCGGTGTTTTTTCGCCGTATAGTCGAGATAAATGGCGTTGGCGCGGTCGATCAGCTCCTGCTTTTCCTTCCGGCACGTCTCGATCTGTCCGCTTATATCGTCGCTTTTTTTCTTTAATTCTTCCGCCTTGACGCGGTAGTCGGCAAGCGTGGTCTCCGCTTTGGCGGCGCGCGCTTCGAGCAGCGCGGAGCTTTCGGTATAACGTCCGATCTCGGCGAGCAGTTCCTTTTCCTTGTCGCTGTCGTTCTTCCCGGTCGTATCCAGCACCGACAGACGGATCCTGCACTCCACCAGCCGTTCCTCGCTGCGTTTCAGCTCGCTTTGCCCGTCGTCCAGCTTCTTTGCCAGCGCCGCACGGGACTCGCGAAGTCCGCTTTCCTTCCGTTCGAGCGTTTCAAGCTCGGCGTTCAGCGTCTCCGTCTTTTCCCGACCGGCGGCAAGCGCGGCTTCCCGGCCCGTCTTCTCGGCGGCAAGCGCCCGGCGGCGCTCCTCGAGCTTTGTTTTTTCCGCAGCTTTGTCTTCCAGCTGCTTTTTCCGATGCTCGATATCGTTCTCGGTCAGACGGATGCGGCTGTCCAGCTCATGCGCTTCCTTTGCGCTGTCGTCGAGCTGTGTCTGAAGCTGTTCGCTGCGGTATTTCGATTCCTGTAAGGTCTCATACAGCCGTTCGTTCTGCCCTTCGAGCGTCGCGGCTGCGTCCTCGGCGATGTCCATTTCGCTCTTGGCGAGCTTCACGCGGTCGTCCGCCGCACTCAGCTCGGAGGACAACCGTCCCATGTCATACAGCCAGAGCGAAACGTCGTCGCGTTTTTTGACCTCATAATATGCAAGATACTGCTTTGCCTTTTCCGCTTCCTTTTCAAGCGGACCGACCCGCCCTTCCAGCTCCGCCGCGATATCGGAGACGCGGTCCAGATTGCCGTCCACGGCGGTGAGCTTCGCTTCCGCTTCTTCCTTGCGGCAGCGGTATTTGGAAATTCCGGCGGCTTCCTCGAAAATCGCGCGGCGTTCCTCGCTTTTCTGTGAAATGATCTCGGCGATGCGTCCCTGCCCGATGATCGAATACCCCTCGCGCCCGACGCCGGTGTTCAGGAACAGCTCGTGAACGTCCCTTAACCGGACCGCGCGTCGGTTGATGTAATATTCGCTTTCACCCTTCCGGTAGATCCGCCGGGTGACGATCACCTCGTCAAACGGCGTGTCGATCTGGCGGTCTTCGTTGTCGAACGTCACCGAGACCTCGGCGAAATTCATCTGCTTCCGGTCGTCCGTTCCGCCGAAGATCACGTCCTCCATTTTGGTGCCGCGTATGCTGCGCGACGAAATCTCGCCGAGCACCCAGCGCATCGCGTCCGAAAGATTGGATTTTCCGCTTCCGTTGGGTCCGACGACGACGGTCGCGCCGGTATCGAAATTCAGTACGGTGCGGTCGGGAAAGGATTTGAAGCCGAACAGCTCCAGACTTTTCAGATACATTGTTTTCCGCTCCCTTCCGCGTTCAGATATATCATAGATCGTTCCCTGTCATTTGATTGTACGGCCGCCGCTCATTCGGAGCGGACGGTCACGGTATAGGGCGGCATAACGTCGTCCCCGCAGAGCTTCACGCGCTCTGCGCCGTATTTTTCGCATAAATAAACCGCGTTGCACCGTTTCTGTCCCGCCGCCTTGGAAAGGTCACGGCGCGGCACGGTCACAACGGCAGTTTTCCCGCAAAGCGTCCCGGCAAGACAGTGCGCTTCAATAAATTCTTCCGTCCGCTTCCGATACAGCGCTCCCATGACCAGCTCGCCGAACGCGCTGTGATACGCGCCTCCCGCGATGGTCCCCTCGGCAAACAGATTGTCCGCCGCGCAAAGCCCCAGCCGGATGACCGGCAGACCCGCGTCAAGGAAGATCTCAAACGCGCCGAGCGAACGCTCCACCGCGTCCGCAAGCGTCAGAGGACGGTATTCGCCGCGCCGCATCATGCCGCAAAGCTCGGTCTCGCTGAACACCACGGTCGGATAGATCCGCGCCGCCGTACAGCCGAGCCGCGTGATCTCACGCGCCGTCTCAAGCTCGTCCGTCCTTGATGAACCGGGCAGACCGATCATCATCTGACCGGCCAGCGAAAAGCATCCGCGCGCCGCGATCATCCGGCAGGCTTCGCGCGCAGCTTCGGCGGTGTGTCCGCGCCTTGAAGCGGTCAGCACGGCGTCGGACATACTCTGAAGTCCCAGCTCGATGTCGGTCACGCCGTATGCCGCGAGAATATCCAGAATTTCTCCGTCGATATAGTCGGGACGGGTCGACAGACGGATCGACTTCACCTTTCCGGCGTCGATAAATTCCTTTGCGATGCCGAGCAGCGTCAGCATATCCCCCCGGTCGATCCCGGTAAAGCTCCCGCCGAAAAAGGCGATCTCCGCGTCGCACGCTGCCGGGTCAAAGGTCGCGCACGCCCGCTCGATCTCTCCCCGCACCGCGCTCAGCTCAAACGAGGTCTTCCCCGAGATCTGCCGCTGATTGCAGAACACGCAGGCGTTCGGGCAGCCGAGATGCGGAATGAACACGGGAATGTTGATGTGCCGCTTCATGTATTATTTGTCGCCGAACAGGACCAGCGCTTCCTTGGCGGCAAGCTGTTCCGCCTCGCGCTTGCTGTGACCGGTTCCGTGACCGATGATGTTGCTGTTCAGACGCGCTTCGACCGTAAAGCTCTTGTCGTGGTCGGGACCGCTCTCGCTGACGAGAACGTATTCGAGCAGTTCTCCGCGCTCCTGCTGCACGATCTGCTGAAGAAGCGTTTTGTAGTCCTTGTTCTGTCCCTTTTCGATGAACTGAACGATCTCCGGTCTGACGCGCGGGAGGAGGAATTTCTCCACCTCGCTGCGGGAACCGGAATCGAGATAGATCGATGCCAGCAGCGCTTCAAACGCATCCGCTAAGATCGAGACGCGCTCTCTGCCGTGACCCAGCTCCTCGCCGTGACCGAGCCGCATATATTTGCCGAGCTCCAGCTGCAAAGCAAGCTTTCCGAGCGTTTTTTCACATACCGCGCTTGCGCGCACGCGGGTCAGGTCTCCCTCCGGCATATCGGGATACTGACGGAAGAGATAATCGCTCACGATGATCGAGAGGACCGAATCGCCGAGAAACTCCAGCCGTTCGTTGAAACCGACCGACTCCCCCTTCGCCTTCATTTCGTTGGCGAACGAGGAGTGCGTCAGCGCGCAGAGCAGCAGACTTCCGTCCCGGTAATGATAACCGATCCGCTCTTCAAATGCTTCCGGAGAACGAGGCAGTTTTTCCATGATCATGACCATTCCTTTCGTTGACGGCAGAACGCCGCGCCGTTTCCGGTTTCTCAGCCCTGTCTGCCGGGATCCGTCTTTTCGGCGAGACTTTTTGCGATGCGTTCCTCAAGGATGGCGGGAACGCCCTTGTTCACATAATCGCGCGCCTGACGGATGGCGTTGCGGATCGCGAGCGCGTCCGAGCTGCCGTGCGCCTTGAAGACCGGCTTGGAAATGCCGAGGAAGGGCGCTCCGCCGTATTCGCTCGAATCAAAGGCTTTTTTCAGCGTGCCGATCTCGCCCTTGATGATGAGCGCGGACAGCTTGGTCAGCGCGTTTTTCACAAAGATCCCCTTGATCTTTTTCAGGAGGTATTTGCTGAGTCCCTCGATGGTTTTCAGCACGATATTTCCGGTAAAGCCGTCCGTCACCAGAACGTCGCATTTTCCGAACGGGATATCCTTGCCCTCGATGTTGCCGATGAAATTCAGCCCTTCCGCCGCGTTCAGCATCTTATATGCCTCGACCACGGTCGGCGGTCCCTTGTGATCCTCGGTCCCGTTGTTGAGCAGTCCCACCTTCGGCTTTTCGATGCCGAAGACGTTCTCCATGTAGACCGAGCCGAGAATGCCGAACTGATAGAGGAATTCGGACGTGACCGTCACGTTCGAGCCGGAATCGATCATCAGCATCGGCTTTTCCATCGGAAGGATCGTGGCGATGGCGGCGCGCTTGACCCCCTTCACGCAGCGGACCAGCAGCGTCGCGCCGGTCATCAGAGCGCCCGTGTTTCCGGCGGAAATGAACGCTTCGCCCTCTCCCGCCGCCAGCGCGCGCAGACCGAGATTCATCGACGAATTTTTCTTCGACATGACGACCGACTGCGGCGCATCCTCCATCGTCACGACGTCGGGCGCGTCAAGGATGGTGATGCGTTCAAGCGAGATCTTCTCTTTTACGCACAGCTTCCGGATGACGTCCTCCTGTCCGACGAGCGTCAGCTCGATGTCGTCGTAAGCGGCAATGGCAAGCGCCGCTCCCTTCAGTATTTCCAGCGGGGCGTTGTCTCCGCCCATCGCGTCAAGAATCAGCTTCATATTTTGACCACCTTATCTATCGGATTACCGGTCTCTGCGCGGTGGGTCTCACCCTGCGCACAGACGACTGTATCCCTGCTCACAAAATCATTGCCCCAAGGCAGTGAAATCCACGAAACGACAGATCGCAATAATCTGTTTGAAAACATCCTTCAGTCATGAAAGCGGCGTTCATTCTGCCGTTGTCCGGTCGGTCTGCACGGTCGGAGGCGTCACGCCGGCGATTTCGGCGACCTTTGCCAGCGCGCGTGCGCAGAGCGCCTCGTTGCGCGCCTTTTTGCCGCCCTTCACCTTTGCGTCAAGCGGCGCGACCAGTCCGAAATTCGCGTTCATCGGCTGGAAATCGGACGTGCTTCCTCCGCCGCTGACATAGCAGGCGAGCGAACCGATCACCGTGTCGTTTCCGAACAGGACAGGTTCTTCGCCCAGCGCCAGCTTCGCCGCGTTGATCCCCGCGACAAGCCCGCTCGATGCGCTCTCGATGTAGCCCTCCACGCCGGTCATCTGTCCGGCGAAGAAAAGCTCGGGACGCATCCGCGCGGCATAGGTCGGCGTGAGCAGCTTCGGCGAATTCATGAACGTGTTGCGGTGCATGACGCCGTAGCGGAGGAATTCCGCGTTTTCAAGACCGGGGATCAGCCCGAAGACCCGCTTCTGCTCCGGGAATTTCAGGTGAGTCTGGAAACCGACGATGTTGTACATGCTTTTCTGTTCGTTTTCCTGCCTTAACTGGACGATGGCGTAAGCCTCGCGTCCGGTGGACGGGACCGTGATGCCGACCGGCTTCATCGGACCGAACAGCAGCGTGTCGTGACCGCGCTTCGCCATGACCTCGACCGGCATACAGCCCTCGAACACCGTCAGCTGCTCCGAACGGTCGAAATCCTTCAGCTCCGCTTCCTCAGCCGTGACAAGCGCCTGATAGAAGCGCTCGTATTCTTCCTTCGTGAACGGGCAGTTGATGTAGGACGCTTCGCCCTTTCCGTAGCGCGAAGCGTAGAACGCCTTCGTCATGTCGATCGAATCAAAGCTGACGATCGGCGCGGCGGCGTCGAAGAAGTGCAGATAATCCCCGCCGATCAGACGTCCGATGGCTTCGGACATCGCTTCGGAGGTCAGCGGACCGGTCGCAATGACCGTAATGCCGTCAGGGATCTCGCAGACCTCGCCCCCGATCACCTCGATCAGCGGATCCGATTTTAATTTTTCCGTGATATAGTCGGAAAAGCGGTGACGGTCGACCGCCAGCGCGCTGCCGGCAGGGACCTCGTTTGCATGAGCCGCTTCCATGATGAGCGAATCGAGCAGTCTCATCTCCTCTTTCAGCACGCCGATGGCGTTGGCGGTGCTGTTTGAACGCAGCGAATTGGAGCAGACCAGCTCGGCAAAGCCGGGCGAATGGTGCGCGGGCGAATACTTTTCGGGCTTCATCTCATAAAGACGGACCCGCACGCCGCGCTTCACCGCCTGCCATGCCGCTTCGCAGCCCGCCAGTCCCGCGCCCACCACGTTGATGACCGGCGTCTCATTCATCCTCATCGTTCTCGACTTCTTTCTTGAATCCGCAGCCCTCGCGCTTGCAGATCAGGATGCTCTTGCCCTTCTTGCGGTAGAGCATATCGCCGCAGGTCGGGCATTTCTCGGCTGTCGGAACGTCCCAGCTCGAAAAATCGCAGTCGGGATAGCGCTCGCAGCTGTAAAAGACCGAACGGTTCTTGCCCTTCTTGACGACGATCTGCGCGCCGCAGAGCGGGCAGGCGACGCCGATCTCCTTGGCGATCTGCTTGGTCGTCTTACATTCCGGATACCGCGAGCAGGCGTAGAAGCTGCCGAAGCGTCCGGTCCGGATGACCATCGGGCTGCCGCAGGTCTCGCAGACGAGATCGGTCTCGACGACCTTTTCCTCGACCGCGGAACCGTCCTTAGCCAGCGGCTTGGTGTTCCGGCAGGCAGGATAGTTCGGGCAGGCGGCAAACTTGCCGTAGCGTCCGTTCTTGACGATCATCTTCGCGCCGCACTTGTCGCAGATGAGATCGGTCTCCTCGACGGGAAGCTCGTAGCTGCTCTTCTGGACCGTCTGCTCGGCGACCTCAAGACTTTTTGCGAAATCGTCGTAGAAGCTGTGAAGCACGCTGACCATCGTATCCGCGCCGTCCGCGATACCGTCCAGCTCGGTCTCCATGTTGGCGGTGAACTCGTAGTCCACGATATTCGGGAAGCTCTCGACCATCAGCTTGGTGGTCAGCTCGCCCAGCTCGGTCGGCTTTAAGGACTTGCCGTCGCGCACGACGTAGCCGCGCGTGATGATCGTCGTGATGATCGTGGCAAAGGTCGACGGACGGCCGATGCCCTTTTCTTCGAGGAATTTGACGAGCGACGCTTCGTTGTAGCGGGGAGGCGGCTCGGTAAAGTGACGGGAAGGCTCGGTCAGATCGTGCTTTAAGAGGTCGCCCTGTTCGATCTTCGGCAGCTTGACGCTCTTTTCGGGCGTGTCGGTGTCGGCGACGTTCGGCGCGACATATTCCTCCGACTCCTCATAAAGCGTCATATAGCCCTGGAATTTGACCGTATATCCGCTCGATCGGAACAGATAGCCGCCCGCTTCGATGTCGGCGGTCACGGTGTCCAGCTCGGCGGACGCCATCTGGCTCGCCATGAAGCGGTCCCAGATCAGCTTGTAGAGCCGGTACTGGTCGGACGTGAGCATCTTTTTGATCTTATCCGGTTCAAACGCGAGATTCGACGGACGGATGGCTTCGTGCGCGTCCTGCGCGTTCGCCTTGGTCTTGTAGATCCGGCGCTGCGGCGGATAGAACTGCTCGCCGTACTTTTCAAGGATATAGTCTCTCGCGGCGTCGGCGGCTTCGTCGGCGATGCGGAGCGAGTCGGTACGCATATAGGTGATCAGACCCTGTACGCCGCCGTTGGCGCTGCCGAGATTGACGCCCTCGTAAAGCTCCTGCGCCACGCGCATGATGCGCTGCGACTGGAATCCGAGACGGCGGGACGCTTCCTGCTGCATCGTGGAGGTCGTGAAGGGCGGCGCAGGATTCTTCGTGCGGATCGCTTTTTTGACCGATTTCACGGAGAACGGCTTTCCGTCGACCGCGCTGACGACCTTCATCGCTTCCTCTTCGCTGTGGATCTCGATCCGTCCCGACTCGTCGCCGAAGAATTTCGCCTTGATCTTGTTCTTCGCGTCGTTTTCGAGCAGCACGTCGACCGTCCAGTATTCCTCCGGCACGAACGCGCGGATCTCGTCCTCGCGCTCGACGATGATGCGGGTCGCGACCGACTGGACACGTCCGGCGGACAGTCCGCTCTTGATCGTCTTCCAGAGGAAGGGACTGAGCTTGTATCCGACGATGCGGTCGAGGATCCGGCGCGCCTGCTGGGAATTGACCAGCCCCATGTCGATCTCGCGCGGATTCTTCATGCCGGCTTTGACGGCCTTTTTCGTGATTTCATTGAAGGTCACGCGGCGGATCTTGCTTTCGGGCAGATCGAGCGCGGTGGACAGATGCCATGCGATCGCTTCGCCCTCGCGGTCAGGGTCCGTTGCGAGAAAGACCTTATCCGCGTTCTTGGCTTCCTTTTTCAGCTCTTTGATCAGCTGACCCTTGCCGCGGATGTTGATATATTTTGCGCGGAAATCATCCTCGATGTCAATTCCGAGCGTACTTTTGGGCAGGTCCCTGACGTGGCCCGTGCAGCCTACGACCTTATAGCCGGAACCGAGATAACCCTTTACGGTCGTCGCTTTGTGCGGCGACTCCATGATAACAAGATTCGACATCCTGATAACAGCTCTCCTTCTGTGGATATGATAGATAGTCGATTGTAAAACTTCGTTTTACAATCGGTACTCGCGCTTATCGCTGCCGGCAAAACTTGTTTTGACGGCTCTCCCCATAATATCGGCGCGAGGGCTCGCCTAAGAGGTGTTTTTATATCGGCAAAGCCGACATAAAAACGGATTTTATTATAACGTTTGTCATCTTAAAGCATGAAACAATCGGCTATGGATATGATAGACGAAACTGCGGACCCGAAACGGATACGCCTTTGGGTCAGATGAGTTTTCTGTAAAAACCGCCCGGCAGCGACTCCACCGCGCCGGACATTTCAAGCATGGTCAGCGCCGACAGAACGTCGGACGTGGAAAGTCCGCTCTGCGCGATGCGGTCGGCCGTCACCGGTTCCCCGTCGGGAAGCAGCGCCAGAACCTTTTTCTGTTCGCCGCTGAGCTTTCCGGACAGGTCGTCCGACGCCGGGACGGTACGCATCTCCCTCTCGGGAGTCTCCCGTTCGGAAGTTTCCCGTTCGGGAGCCGGAGCGGGCGCGGCGGTGCGGTTCTGCTCCGGCGCCGGCTTTTCCGCCTTTTTTGCTTCCGGACGATTTGACGCGGACTTTTCCGCCGCCTGTGTTTCCGGACGATCCGCTTCGGTCTTTTCAGCCGTCTGCGGCTTTGATGCGTCCGGTGTGGCGGCAGTCTGCTTCGGTCTCGGCGGCGCGATGATCGGATTGGCGCGGTTCAGCACCGCGTTCTGTTCCTCCGGCGTGCCGAACAGCTGCTCAAGCTCGCTCGGCGGCGCGGCGGACGAACCGTTTGCGCGCTGCGCACGCTGACGTTCCGCCTGCTCGAACGTCAGATGGTTGACGTTGATGGTCTTGAACCCCTTCGGAAGCACCGGCTGGGGATCGGGCATATGCGACGACGGATCGGTAAACACCTGCGGCTCCGGTCGAAGCACGGCGGGACGGTTGGTCGGCAGCTTCGGCATCCGGCGCTCCGGCGCAGGCGCTGCCGGCGTTTCGTCCATGACGTCCGTGTGGATCAGGTCGTCCGGTCCCGGCGGGACAGGCGGGTCCGGTACGGTGATCCCGACGTCGGCAAGCGTCGCTTTTTCCCCTTTGACCGTCGTGAAATGATACCGGAGATACCGCTCGCTTCCCACCACGGGATCGATCAGCTCGATCGGTATGATATGCGTGAAGTCCTCCACGATATCCTCGCCGCGCGTGCAGAGCTTCGCGCCGTCGCGGATGAGAAAATTCGGTCCCATCGACTGTTCCCGGTCAATGGGTCCCGGAACCGCGTAAACACGGCGCTTCTGCTCGACCGCGTGACGCGCCGTGATCAGCGCGCCGCTCTTCTCCCTGCCTTCCACCACAAGCACCGCGTCCGCAAGTCCGCTGATAATGCGGTTTCTGACCGGGAAATGCCACCCTTCCGGGCGCGTTCCGGGCGGGAATTCGCTGATGACCAGTCCGCCGTTCCGGACGTTGGAAAGCAGGTTGGCATTTTCCTTCGGATAATCCACGTCCACGCCGCACCCAAGCACCGCGACGGTGCTGCCGCCGAAATAAAGCGCCGTCTGATTGGCGACCGCGTCGATCCCGGCCGCCGCGCCGCTGATGACGTTGACGCCGTAGCCGCACAGATCGTGAACGATGCGGAAACAGGCGAATTTTCCGTATCCGGACATATCGCGGGTCCCGACCACGCCGACGTGCAGACGTTCGTTCAGAAGGGAGAGTCTGCCCACCGCATACAGAACGATCGGACGGTTGACCAGTTCCCTCAGACGTTCGGGATACGCTGCGGAAAAGCAGGTGATGATATGGATCCGCATCATCAGACAGGTGTTGAAGATCGTGTTCGCTTTCGTCATATCACGGTTTGACAGCAGGAGCTTCAGAAGCCCGTCCCGGCAGGGCGGGTCGACCGTCCCCAGCTCCGCTTCCG
>JAZRXB010000053.1:0-7309 GCA_045600005.1 Eubacteriales bacterium
GTCTTGTGGAAGCCGATCCACAGCCCTTCCATGAGCTTTCTCGCCGCCGCCTTGTCGGTCTCCTTATCCCAGAACGGACCGATGTACTGGTCGAACCAGCCGGGAGAGTCGCGTCCGTCGAGCGTGAAGACGAGATAGAACAGCTGGAGCGCCGTCATCAGATCGGACGCGGGCTTTTTCGGAACGGTGCGCAGACTGTCGGCGATACGGCGATAAACTGCCTCGTTTTCGTCCTTTTTCGCCGCCAGCTCCTCTGCCAGCGCACGGAAGCGTTCGCCGAGCAGATCAACGGCGTCCAGCGCGAGCAGAGAGGCGTCGTACCATTCCTCCGCGCCCTTGTTGATCTCACGGTAATAGAGCGCCTTTTCGCGAAGCCCTTCCGTGCCGATTTCAAGTAAGAGCTTGTAGTCGGGGTTCGAGTGACCGCCCCACGTGCCGCCCCACATCGTGTTGTTTTTGACCAGCGTGCGCTCCTCGTCGCTCCATGTCCCGCGGAAGATCGCGTAGGTGTTGAGCGGAACGAACAGGTCCTTGTAGGCTTTCAGCTCGTCGGCGAATTCGGGATACTTTTTGATCTCGTCGTCCAATATCCCGTCGGATGCGACCAGTCCGTCGCCGCACTGGAATTTCACGCCGCGTCCCTCGCAATAGGACGAGCCGGTGCGGTCGACCGACGCAAGCCCGATCTCGGGGTCGATGGTCAGCGGCAGATTTTTGCAGAAGGAGTACATTCCCTCCGCGATCTTCATGCTGACGTTGTCGCTCTTTGCATGATAGTACCCATAGGCAAAGGGTTCGAGTTCCTGTAAGGTCATGATGATTCCTCCTTAATATAAGGCAATGGTCAGAATATAAGGCAATGACCGATCGTTAAACGAAGCTCTGTGATCGGCTTTATTTCAGCGGCAGTCCGATGGTTTCGGGCAGACGGTAGTCGGGCAGATTGTCGCACCTCGTGAAGACCGAGCGGATGGCTTCGAGATGCGCGAAGCCATAACCCGCGTTCGGGCTGAGATAATGCCCCTCGCTCCACTCGTTCCAGTTGTCCATGACGACGATCTTCCTGCCGATCGCGTTTTCGGGGAACGCCGTCACCGCGTCCCGCAGGACCTCCAGCACTCTCTTAAAGCTGTCGGGCGACAGCTGCCAGTGCGGAAGCGCGCCGAGCGGGTCGATGTTGAAGATCTTCGCCCACGGCGAACGGTCCCACATGACGCTCGCGGTCAGCATATAGAAGTCGGGCGCGGTCGAGGCGAACAGCTTTATCATATCGCACTCGTGCTTCACGATCACCTCGTCCGGGACCTTTAAGGTCGTTTTGTAGGTCTCGAACTGCTCGTCGGTCAGACCGTGCCGATGGAAGTGCCAGTTGTACTGGAACGCCGACGAGAAGCCGAGCTTCTTCCAGTACGGCACCTTGTCGCACAGCCAGCGTCCGGTCGAAAAGAAGCTCGCAATGCCCTCCTTCGACCAGCCGTTATCCATCGCCGAGAAGTGCAGACCGGGGAAGCCGTAGTCTCTGATCCGCTCGTCGCACCCTGCGATCAGCTCGGCGAGCGCGTCCTCCGAGCCGAGGTCTTCGATGAGACAGCGGACGTTGTAGATATACAGCACCGGCTTGCCCTCAAAGGTCAGATAATTGCTTTTCCGAAAGTAATTCTCCACCCAGAACGGCAGGAGATTGTCGAGCGCGTCGCCGACGTTCAGCGCGGTCCCCCAGCGCTCGTTCGAGCATTCCCACATGATGGCGAACTTCATATAGTCGCGGTAGCGGGCGTGGAACAGCGCGTCGTGGATGGCGTGACCGAAGCGGAGAGATTCGCGCGTGACCGGCTTTCCCATGTTGTCGCGGTAACGGTACCAGCAATAGATGAAGCAGTTCACGCCGTGTTCGACCGCCCACTTGATCTCCCAGTCGGCGGCGGTCGGATCGGCTTCGTCGTAATAGCCGAGCAGGGGCGTGCGTTCCGGGAAGGGCTTTAAGTCCTCAAAGCCGTTGTGAACGTCCGCTCCGCCGCGCTTCCAGCCGGGATAATAGTGCGCGGCGACGGTGAAATCGCTCGACACGGGGCGCGGCTCCGGGACGTAATCGTATAATGGCGTCATCAGAATATCCATCCTTTCGTTTTGACAAGCTGCGGCAGAGCCGCAGGACCGGGACAGAGAGAGCATCCGTCCGCCGGGCTTCACGCCCGGCGGCGTGTTCAGTGGTTCCAGTTTTCGAGGAGCTGTTCAAGCGCGGTGTTCACGGCGGCTTCGGAGGAAGCGAGCGTAGACGCCAGCGGCGCCTTTCCGAGGATGACGTCCCTCATTTTGGTCGTCAGTCCGCCGAACTCATAGACACGGTAGAAGTCGATATACGCGGTGTCAAAGCAGAGGTCGACCATCTCCGCGCTGTCCTCGTCGCGCGCCGCCTTCTGCTTGAAGACGAGATCGTAGGCGAGCGGGCGGATGTTCTCATAGCCGCTTCTCGCCATCGCTTCGGTGATGAAGCCGGAGAATCCGCTGTCCGCCGTCAGCGGGAGCGCGATGAAGCCGTCGATGTAGGAGTTGACCAGACAGCGGTATTCCTTCTGCGTCTCATCGAACTTCGGGACCGGGAGCATCCAGTAATCGCTCTGCATATCGCGGAAATAGCTGATCGCGGATTCCACGTAGTCGAGTAGGAACAGCGCGCGGTCGGCTTTCATCAGCGGCAGGACCTCGATCTTGCTGCCCTTCATCCTGACGTTCGCCAGATGCGCGAACAGCGTCTGCGCCCGTTCGATGACCCGTCCCGCCTGTTCGCCGCCGAGCGAAACGACCAGCTTTCCGTCCTTTTCCTCACAGGGCGTGACGCCGCCGCCGATGAGCAGCGCGTCGGTGGTCAGCGCGTTGGCTTCGGCGCAGAAGCCGAAGAAATCGTCGTCCTCGTTCATCACGTCGTCGTTGTTGAGGTCGAAATAGAGATCCTTCGACAGCGATTCCATCAGCTCGGTCGTCCACTTTCCCTCCCGGACCGCGCCGAACAGGTCGGTTTTCAAACCGTATTTGTCCCAGTTGGTCAGGTTGACGTAGACACACATCGGCATCTGATAGAACGAGGGCGTGATATCGCCGGTGCTGAAATACATCGCGCCGTTCAGGCGAAGGCTGTCGTACATCAGATGGCTCCACCAGTTCTGATCGAGCGACAGATACGGCGCCTCGAGCAGGTTTTGAATGATCCCCTCCGTCGCCAGCGAGCGGAGCGAATTCTTCATCAAATGCGTCATTACGAGGTCGTAGGTGCGGTCGCCCGCCATGACGTCGCTCTTGACGAGCGCACAGCCGTCGTCGGCAGGGTCGATCTGAATGTATTTGAATTCCATGTTGTAGCGCTCGCCGAGCGTCACGTCGCGGTCATAGAGCGCGTCGTTGATCGTGTCGCCCGTGCGCTCGTCGGCGGCGAAGTTGATATGCACGTCGGGCCAGTCGTTCGCGTCGAGCATCGTGAAGGTCCTGCCGCCGAAGTCCTTTTCGCCCAGCTCGTCGAGCAGACTTTTCCGCGCTTCGGGAGCGGTCGTTTCGGCGGGCGTGGTGGCGCCGCCGGTCGGAGCGGAGGCTCCGCCGCCGCAGGCTGTCAGGGAAAGCAGGGAGAGAGCAAGGAGGAGCGCGGTCTGTTTTTTCATGATCTTACCGTTCCTTTCGTTGTCTGAGCGTTTCTCGTTCAGCGTTTTTTCATGGTCACGAGCGTCCGTCAGTCAGAGGTTTTCTATTCGAGAGGTTCGCGGGTCAGAGCGTCCGCCGGTCAGAGATTTTCCCGGTCGCGGGCGTTCGCGGGTCAGAGCGTCCGCCCGGCAGCGGATTTCCCATATTCTTTCTGTTTTCAGAGGTCAGCCGATGTTCCGCCGGCGGTCAGTCGGAGACGTATTTTCCGCCCGGATAGGAGATCACGTAGCGGTTCGAGTGCGCTATGTCGAAGAAGCGGACGATCGCGCCGTTGCCCTTGCAGCCGTAGACGTAGATCGAATCGTCTCTGCCGCAGCTGATGCCCTGAATGTAACCGGTGATGCCGAGCGCGTCGAAGCCCCTGCGTGCGCAGGGCGTGTTGACCACTTCGTCGGTCAGCGTGTCGATGACCGTGATCGAATCGTCCTGATCGTTCGACGCGATGACATAGCGTTCGTCGTTCGTCATGGTGAGACCGCAGGTCCCCACGCCGGCCGGGATGGTTTTCAGGATCTTCCGGTTCGGGATGTCGATCACGGCGACGTGCGCGCGGTTCTCATTGCCGCGGCGGCAGGCGGTGTACGCCTTCGTCTTGTCGGCGCTGACGACCAGATCGTCCGAGCAGTAGAGGATCGGATCGGTGTCAAGGAAGATCTCAAACGAGCAGTCGTCCTCCACGTCGAACAGGAAGACCTGCGACGTGATCCATCCGGCGCAGAGATAGTGCCGGTCGTCGCCGATGAAGTTGCCCTTGCCGCCGATCTCACAGCGGAATTTGCCGTTCGGGATGACCTGAACGCGCTTTCTGACGTGGATCTTTTCCATGTCCATGATGTCGTCGACCAAAATCACGCCGCCGCACTGATCGTGCAGGAGCAGGGTCTTGCGGTCGGGGAGGATGTTGGTCGCGTAGAGGTATTCGAGCGGCAGGATCTTCGCCACGGTCAGCGTGTTCTGGTCGATGCAGTAAAGCCCGTCGTGACAGGCGATGTAAAGATAGCTGCCGTCGGGCGAAGTCGCGTGGCAGTCGGGATGGTCGCCGACCGGGATTTCCTTCACGAAGTCGAGCGTGTCGACGTCGTAGACGCAGACGGATTTCGTTCCGTGCGTGAATTCGTAGCGCTCGTTCGGATTTTCCGCGCTGCGGTTGGCGCGGAGAGGTTCAAAATGAATGCTCATGGAGGTCGCTCCTTTCGGGTATGGGACGGCGAACGCGCCGGACTATATCGGAACGCATCCTTTCCGTCCTGTATGGGGTCGTTTTCAGTATAATCCTTTTTTGTCCTCCCGTCAAGGCACAACCGGAAAAAAACTATGCAAAATCGCTCAACTTTTGAAAAATTTCATCCGTTTCCTCTTGCAGGACGGCGATGAGCATGATATAATGATAAAAAAAGGCGGGAGCTTCCGCTCCCGCCGACCATGAAAAAAGCTATGAAAGAGATCTCAAATCAGTGCTTCTTCTTCGAGACCACCAGAACAGCCGCCGACAGAACGAGAGCCGCCGCCGCGATCGAAACGCCGTCCGCCGTCTTCGCTGCGCTCGAAGCAGCCGCCGGAGCCGCCGCCTTCGCTTCCTTCAGAACGAGGCGGATGGGGCACATATCCTGTGCGTTCCACGTGTAGTCGAACGCCTTGCCTGCGCTGCGGACGGTCTTGCCCGTCTTGTTCTCGTGGTAGAGCATGAAGACCGGAAGCTCGTAGCCGTCCTTTAACTTGGCTGCTTCGCCGGTCATGTCGAAGAGCTTCGCGCCCTGGTTGGCACGGCAGACGCCCTTGACGAAGATCTTGTTCCACGGGATGGCGACTTCGCACTCGTAGTTGAGACCGCTCGCGCTGTACTTCTTCGAGAAGCCCTTGATCTCAGACTCGACGTACTTCGACTGCGTGCCGTCGGTGGTGGACTGGTAAGCGTCGCCGTGGACGGAGGGCTGCTTGTTCTCATCAAAGCCGATGCAGTAGTAGAGCGGCTGAACGTCCCTGATGATCAGACCGGGGTTGAAGCCGAGCTGGATCATATCGCCCTTGCCCCAGATGCAGTCGGTGTCCTTCGTGAAATTGATCGTCTGATCGGCGGTCGTCTCGCCCTCGACGGTGATGCCGACATAGAGGTTCGACTTATCCCATGTGTAGTAGAGCTTGATGGTCTGACCGGTCCATGAAGTGTTTGCGTCCCAGCCGGACTCGGTGTTCTTGCCGCTGCCGTCGAAGACGATGGGCGCGTTGTTCGCGTACTCAGCCTGCGTGACCTTGCCGTCGAGCGTCGGAGCCTTGGTCGTGCTGGTGATGTCGTACCTGATCTCGCCCGCTGCCGAAAGCGACGGAGCGAAGATCGCTGCCGCCATGAGAAGGGCGCACAGTCCGGATAAAATGCGTTTCATAACAGAGTTCTCCTTTACAAGATGTTTTCGCGGGATTTTTCCTTCCCGCTCTATCATTGTATCACACATCCGCCGAGCGGCAAAGTGCGGATATTATCATATTTTGGACAGATATTATCTTCTGGAGGCTGACATGATACTTCACTTTGAGGAATCCTATAAGTTTCCTTATGAGGAATTTGACCGTCTGATGATCGAATACGGCGACTGGAGTAATTCTCCTCATCACTTCACTGACGAGGATACCGAACGCGAACTTTCCCTTTTCCTCCCGGTCGAGGAATACCTGAAAAAGCAGTATCTGACCGGTACACAGAT
The DNA here is from genome assembly GCA_045600005.1 of Eubacteriales bacterium. GTDB lineage: Bacteria > Bacillota > Clostridia > Oscillospirales > CAG-272 > Flemingiibacterium. Next base: position 6,390 of record JAZRXB010000053.1, read on the forward strand.
TGACCAGTGGAACAGCGATACGACTGAATCCTATCGTTTCCGTCACAAGGATTTCAATCAGAATCTGCTGGTCCACCGTCATTTCCGCTACGACTGGCATATGCCGCACGTCCACGAGTATTTCCAGCTCAATTACGTCCTCACCGGCTCGGCTTCGATGCTGATCGAAGGGACGGAGCTTCCGATGACGGAGGGCGATTTTTTCCTGCTGCCGCCGGGGACCATGCACACCCAGCGGGTCTTCTGCGACGACTGCATGGTGTTAAAATACTACATCCGTTCCAGCACGTTCGACCGCACCTTCTACCGCTGGCTCGGCGAGAGCAACACGCTGACGGATATCCTGAGGAATGCTGTGTGGAAGCATGAAACCGGCAACTATCTGATCTTTCGTACCGGGCAGGACAAAAAAATCCGTTCGCTGATGATCTCGCTCTATACCGAGCTGTTCAATTCGGACAGTTATTGCAGCATCGTAAGCGAGAGTATCCTCACCGAGCTGTTCTGCCGTCTGACGCGGGGCTACATGGCGGACGCGCGGTCCGGCGCGGACGAGAGCGGTCCGAACGTCGGCTTTTTCATCAAATACATCCACGAGAACCGCGGCACGGCGACGCTCGGCGGGCTGGCGAAGGAAGCGGGCTATTCCAAAAATTATCTCTGCCGCATCCTCATGAAAAGCACCGGACACACCTTTCTGGAAATCCTGAACGCCGCCCGCGTCGAAGCCGCCGAAAAACTGCTCGCCACGACCGATCTGCCGCTTTCCGAGGTCGGTGCGCGCGCCGGGTTCACCAGTGAAAAGCAGTTCAGCCGGGTGTTCGGCGCGTTCCACGGCGTAACGCCGCGCCGTTTCCGCGAGCTTGCCGGAAAGGACGATTAAGCCGCGCGAAGCCGGAAGCTCCGCCGTGCGCCGAACC
>JAZRXB010000054.1:0-12458 GCA_045600005.1 Eubacteriales bacterium
TTTCGAGAAATTCCCGTTTATGCGTTTTTACTTCTTTTAATTCGTCGTGCAGAAACGACAGGCTCAGTTGTTTGTTCATATCTTTAGTTTAGCATATTTTTGTGAAGTTTTCTACCGTTCTTTGTGCGGTGTTGCCTTAAACAATCGGCTATAAATTTCGGAGTGGCAGAGGTCTGTTTCATAGAATGTGCGCTTCAAACGTCCGGTCTTCTCCCGCGCCGTATTTCACAGCGCATATCTTTCCGTCCGCGATCAGGATCACGTCGAACGACGGCTCCGACGGCGTTCCCTCCGTCCGGGCATAGGGCGAGCCGCCGTTGTTGATCAGCGCGTCGCAGTTGACCTCGCACCATACGGCGCCGTCCGCCGCCGTCAGACTGTCGTCCCGGTGTCCGTGGCCGCATACGCCGAGGATCACCCGTCCGCCGCAGTCCGAAAAATCCGCCCTCACGCGCCCGTCTCCGACCGCCGCGTCAAACGTTTCCCGCCGGTTGTACGCGCTGACGATCCCGCCGAACACACAGCAGTATTCCTCCGCCCACGCGAGCCGACGCTCGACCGGATTGTGCGACAGCACGACGACCCGCCAGCCGTCCGGCACGCTTTTCAGTGTCCGCGCGAACCATCCTGCCTGCTCCGCCGTCACCGCGCAGTACACGCGCCGGAAGCCTTCGGCATTTCGCGCCGCAGTCATCTCCTCGGCGGTGTCGAGCGCGATCAGACGGACGCGCTGCGCGGGACGGTCGAAGAAATAATACGTCCCGCCGTTTCCCCGTGTAACGTCAGGAAGGTCGGAAAAGAAGCGTTCGCGCACGTTCTGCCGGTCATACAGGACCCCGCTTTCCGCCGTGTCGGACGCGGCGATCACGCACTCGTGGTCGCCCCGGACAAAGTACGGACGAAAGCCGCCGTAATGCTCCCGGAACAGCGCTTCGTCGAGCGCCATCCGCTTTTCATCGCCGTAGGGCGAGATCACGTCGCCGCCGACGATCACGTCCTTCACCGGCGTGTTTTCGAGGATCGAGCGGACAAGGGGCGCGGACAGCATCCGGTTTTTCGACAGATGCAGGTCCGCGAGAAAGACGAAGCCGTAAAAATCTGCCGCTTCCTCCGCAATTTTCCGGACGAGCGCGTTTTTCTCCGCCGCAAACGCATCCGCATCAAAAACAGGGTACAGTCTTTCCCTCTCTCCGCCGCGCGGAAAACCGTTTTCCGATACCGGCATGACCGCCGCCTCCCTTCCGAACCGTTTTTTTCATTATAACATAAAACCGCGCGGATTTCAACCTGAAAAACGATCTTTTTCGGTTGAGATCCGCGCGGAATACTGCCGCAGAGCATTGCAGCGGTCTGCTGCCTCATATTTGACATGGCAGCAGCCGTGTTCCGGGACGCTTCCCCGTCAGTCCTTCCTTCTGCCGTAAAGCGTCGGCGCGACGCCCATGACCGACTTGAAGCATTTGCTGAAATACGCCGCGTCGACGAATCCCGTCATCGCCGCGACCTCGCCGACCGAATACTGCCCGGTGGACAGATATTCGCAGGCGAGACGGATGCGGCGGTCCCGGATGTATCTCGCGGGCGGAACCTGAAAGACCTCCCGGAACAGTTCCCGAAAGCGGCGTTCGCTCAGCCCCGCGTCCCGTGCGAGCTTCGCCATGTCGATCTCGCCGCCCAGACTCTGTTCGATCACGTCGGCAGAGCGGTGGATGCGTTCGCGGGAGGACGGCGCGACGTAGCGGCGGTCGGAATAGCGGTTGATCTCGGCGAGAAGCTCATACAGGATCGCCGTCACGTCCGTGCGGTAGTAGGCGTCGTGCTTCGTCCAGACATGATAGGCTTTCATGAAAAGCTGGCGGATGTGCTGGTCCATGCAGGGAACGGCGAAAAACGGCGCGTCGATCGGCTCCTTTGCGGTAAACGCCAGCGAGACCGAGTTGCCGACCTCCTTCGTCACGACGTGGTACGGGCTGCTTTTATTGATGAAAATGATATGCCCTTCCTTAAATTCTGCTTCCTGACCGTTAAAATCGTGGACATAGCAGCCGGCGAACTGATAGCCGAGGATATGCACGGAACGGTTCGGATTGCTCCACGTCTTTTTCGCGCTGACGTAGTTGTTGACGTTCGTCACGGTCTCCACCGTGAATTCGGGAAGCAGCATGACCGTCCCTCCTGTAAATTCATTTGTAATATTCCAGCACCGAATCGAGCGTCGTCTGGATCGCGGCTTCATTCGATGCGTACCACGACGCGAAGTAGGGATTCTTGGCAAGCACCGTCTGACGGATGACGGTATAGGCGCCGATCGGATACAGAATGCCGAAGTTCGTGAAAACGTTCTGATGAAGCATATCTAACACCCTGATCGTTTCCTCGCTGCGCGAATACTTCGTCTTGATCGCCGTGTCATAGTATGCGCCGGTCAGGGAACGATAGCTCTCCGAAGCGAGCGCTTCGCAGACCGCGCCCGACATATCTGGATTCTTCACGTCGAGCGGCAGGCAGAACAGCGAGTAGGCGTTGCAGAGATGCACGCCGTAGTTCTCCTGCTTCTCGTCGAGCTTCGGCGTGGGAAGAACGCCCCATTCGTCGGTCATTTCACGGATGATCGTGTCCTCGGCGCAGAGCAGTCGTCCGAGGAAGAACAGCGTGTCTCCCGCGGCGAGCCGTTTCAGCGCGTGCGTCTCGGATTCGGGATGGTAAAGCGTCGTGAACGGACAGCCCGGCTCCTCGTTGAACATCGCGTTCAGCTTTTCGACGATCGTCACCATGCGGTCGTTGTTCATGCAGAGCTTTGGCAGACCGTCCGCCCCGCTCTCGGTCAGCGGCTGACGGAACGAGCTTAAAAAGGCGTCCAGACCGCTGTATTTATCAAAGAGCAGCAGCCCCGTGCGGTCGTTTTCGTCGTCTATCTTTCCGTCGCTGTTGAGATCGGCGGTGACGGCTTTGATGCACTTTCTCATCTCGTCGAGCGTCCACTTCCCGTCGAGCGCCAGATCGAACAGGTCGGAGAAGCCGTAGCTGTCCGCCATCGCCGCGTTGAAGAACAGCACGTCGTAGTTTTTGAGCGCCGACAGACCGATGTCGCCCGCCATATAATACATGACGCCGTTTATGTTCAGCTCCTTCACCATATCGGAAAACCACCACGGCTGATCGAAGTCGAGGTATTTCACGTCGTTCAGGTTCAGCATGATCTCCTCAAGCCCGCCGCGGTTGATGTACGCCGAATAGCCCGCGATGAGATCGAACGCGCCGTCGCCCGCCATGACGCCCGCGCGCAGACTGTCGCCGGTCTGACCGCTCTGGTAATCCGCCGCCGTGCCGGAATAATAGTAGTTCAGCCTGACGTTCAGCCGCTCGCTGACCGCCAGATTGCGCCGATAGATCGCGTCGTTGACCAGCTCGCCGTTTTCCTCGTCGGCAAGCCATTCCATCGCGTTGGATTCGTAGTAATGGATGGTGAAATCAGCTCCGCCGAAGTCAAGCCCGGCGGGCAGCGAATCCAGCGTTTCGGCTGCGGCGGACGGACCGTCCGACAGGATTCCGGCGGTCGTTTCGGCCGTTTCGCCGCTCCCGCAGGAAACGGCGGCGGTCATCACAGCCGCCGCGAGAAGAAGGGAGAGGATCCGGGAAATTTTCACAGTGCAGTTCACTCCTTTTTCGGTAGAATTCCGATTAGATTCTATCAGAAAAGCCGCGTGAAGTCAAGCGGGCGGAGAAAGCGCGTCCGCCGAATTTTACAAATTGCCAAATAAAACCGGACTGTCCCAAATGCCCGCGCATCCATCCGCTTCTTTGGGTCTTGACAGAACGCGCACGGGCGTGTATTAATGATGAAAAATAAAAAAATCGGAGGATACATCAGATGATCGCCTTTCAGGATCTTTTCTGCAATGGCCGGAAAAACCCGGTCGGGATCGGGACCGATCTGCTTTTGCAGTGGAACTATACCGGCGGCGGACGGGGCGTCCGTCAGTCGTCATACCGCGTCGTCGTGAAGGACGGGGAGAGCGTCGTTTTCGACAGCGGCGCCATTCTGTCCGACGAAATGTCCCTTCGTCTTCCGCCGTCTTTTCTTTCGCATGAGCGGACTTACCGCTGGACGGTCGAAGCGGTTCTGAACGGGAAGACCGTCCGGTCGCCGGAGCAGACCTTTTACACCGCCACCGGCCGCCTGACCGAGAGCGGCTTTCTCGTCTCGCCGGACGAGCCGGAAGCGCCCGCCGCCGCGTTCGCCCGCACGTTTTCGGTGAAAAAACCGCTTGCGGGAGCGAAGCTCTCCATCGGCTGCAAGGGAATGTTCACCGTCGACGTGAACGGCGTAAATCCGACCGGCGCGCTCAGGCGACCGACCGCTATATCTGCCGCGGCGGAGGGGAGGAGGTCTGGGAGCCGTCGTTCACCTATCACGGCTTCCGCTATGCCGAGATCTTCGGCGCGGAAAACTGTACGTCTTTTGAAGCCGAGGGCGTCCGGCTGACGGCGGAGGACACGATCTGGAGCGATTTTTCCTGCTCCGAGCCGACCGTCTGCCGCATTTACGAGAACAGCGTGCGCAGTATGCAGGCGAACCATTTCAGTTTCCCGACCGACAATCCGGTGCGCGACGAGCGCACGCCCTGCATGATGGACACCCGCATCTACGAACCGGACGGGGCATACACGCTTCTTGACGGCGACCGCGCCCTGCCGTTCGAGCCGTCGGTCGAGATCGGTTCGGGACATTACCAGTTCCGCATGGTGAGAAGCGAGCTGCTCTATCTGAAATGAACCGGTCCAGCGCGTCCGCCGGATTTTCCAAATCGCCGGAATAAACCTTGACTTCTCCGCCGTCTGCTGGTACAATAGGAAAAACGAATCACACCGTTTTCCAAAGGAGCTTCGGACATGATACCGGATTATGAAAACGTGACGCGCGGGCTGGATGCGTTCTACCGCTCCATGCCGATCGACATACAGCACAGGGAAATCCCCTCGTACTACGCCGACCTCGACCGGGAAGCCGACGCGATGGGAACGGATTCCCCGTACCGTCTCAAACCGATCCAGTACCGCTACATCGCCGAGACCTTCACGCCGCGCCTGTTCCCGGACGTTCCGTTTTATTTCGAGCTTGGCACGAAGTGCGCGTACTGCGACGGCGGCGCGTACCGCGGCGGCTGGCATCCGGGCGGCTGGCTGCTCCATCATCAGTGGGAGAAATTTGAAGCGGCGAACCCGGCATACTACCGGCAGATGATGTCTCATAAGCGTTACTGTCTCTACACCAACTGCGGACCCTACGTCGATCAGGTCCACTACTGCTATGGCTATACGAACGCTTTTCAGGGCGGTCTTTCCGCGCTGTATGAGCGCTGTCAGGCAGGGCTTGAAGCCGCCGGGACCGAACGCGAGCGCGAATTCTTCGCCTGTGCGCTCGAAGGCTTTGAAGCCGCGCACCGCATCCAGCTTAAATTTTCCGAACGTGCGGACGAGATGCTGCGCACCCTGCCCGGTCTTTCCGAAAAGCAGCGCGCCGATCTTGCGCGCATCCGGGACACGGCGGAGCGCGTGCCGTGGGAAGCGCCGAAAACCTTCTACGAGGGGCTGAATTCGCTCGCCTTCCTGCGCGAGGTCAGCGGCTCGCTCGAAGGCGTCGGACAGAACGCCTTCGGTCGTCCGGACGTGCTTCTGCTGCCGCTCTACGAAAAGGACCTTGCCGAGGGACGGCTCACAAAGGACGAAGCGTATGAGCTGATCTCGAAGTTTCTTCTCATCTGGGACCGCCACTACGACCGGAACGACGTTTTTGCCGACAACGTTTCGCACGAATACGAAATCTCGCTGAACGTCGGCGGCTGCGACGGCGGCGGGAATGAGGTCTTCAACGACCTGACGGCGATGTTCATCGCCGCGCACAGCGACAACGACTGCATCTATCCGAAGCTCCTCTGCCGCTTCGGCGCGAAAAGCTCGAAGGATTATCTCGCGCTCATCAACCGGTATTACCGTGACGGCAGAAGCAACATCATGATGGTCAGCGACGACAGCATCATTCCCGCGCTGGTCAAAGCGGGCTACGAGCTGTCCGACGCGAGGAATTACATCGCGTCCGGCTGCTGGGACGTCACGGTCGAGGGCTGTGAGAAGCGTCCGTGCGGCGAATATCTCAACCTGCTCCGCCCGCTCGAAATGTCGATCCACATGACAGGGGAGGAGATCGAGCGGGAGATCGGTCTTCCCTTCGATCCCATCGAAAACGCGCAGAGCTTTGAGGAGGTCTACGCCGCCGTTCTCGGCAATATCCGCCGCGTCGCGGAATGCAAGTTTAAGTTCGAGGACTTCGGAAGCTCGATCTGGTCCGACCTTTCGCCGAGCCCGTTCTATTCGTCCGCTCTGACCGGCTGTCTCGAAAAGCGGAAGGACTGCACGGCGGGCGGCGCGAAGTACGCGCCGGGCTGCGTCTACTACGGCTGCTTCGGCAATCTCGTCGATTCCCTGCTGGCGATACGGAGCGTCTGCTTCGAGCGGAAGCTCTGTACGCCGCACGAGCTGTGCGAAGCCATGCGCGCCGACTGGGAAGGATATGAAGCCCTCCGCCTGAACCTGCTGCGCTCGCCGTTCTGGGGAGACGAATCGTCCGAGACCGCCGCTCTTGCGAAACGGCTTCACAAGGACCTGTACGCCATTGCCGACCGCCCGAATTTCTACGGCGGACGGTATCTGATGGGCTACCTCAACTACACCGAATTCAGCTACTGGGGCAAGGCGATGAAGGCGACTCCCGACGGACGGAAAGCCGGTCAGGTCGCCGCGCACGGCATCGAGCCCTGCCGGTTCCATCCGATCGAATCGCCTACCGCGGCGCTCAACAGCCTGTCCGTCCTCGACTACACCGACTGCGCCGCGTGCAGCTGCATCAACGTCATCCTGCCGAAAAAGATGACGCCCGAAGCGCTCGAAGGCTTCGAGCGGGCGTTCGCGCGGTGCGGGCTTCAGGCTCTGCAGCTGAACTGCGCCGACCGGGAGGAGCTTCTTGACGCGCAGCTTCACCCGGAGGATCACGGCGATCTCATCGTCCGCGTCTGCGGCTTTTCGGCGAAGTTCGTTTCGCTGTCGAAATATTGGCAGGACGAATTCATCAGCCGGAATTTCTATCGGTAAATCAGGCGGAAAAGGCGGTCTTTCCGGGAAGAAAAGACCGTCTTTTTCCGTTTTCCGCTGATTTCATCGTTTTCTATTCATTTGCCTGATATATATCCCTTTTCCGCCGTCTTCCGCACTTTTCCGCTTTTATCCTCACTTTTCGGAAAATGTCAAAAACCTCTTGACATTTTATCCCTTTTATGCTATAATACTTTACCGGAATGGAAATTCCGCGCGGATGATCTCATCTGTCGTCTGTTCAGGCAAAGCTCATCGGACCACTCCTTTTCGGAGTTTAGGCCATACGGACAGCCGGGTCCAATGCCGATCGGCGTTTTTCGCCTTGTTGATTGCGTTAAGAGCGCAAATTTTATGAGTTGGTTCCTTAAAACCGGTGTTAAAAGCACAAACTTGTGAAACGGTCAATAAGAGTAGTAAAAGTGATCGGTGATCAGACGCTATATAGACTCTCATCATTCCGTAGCTGTGAAACGTTCCCGCCCTGTCCGACATACAGGGGGATACCGTACTCTACACGCAGGCTGTGCTTTTGTACAGTCTGCGTTTTTTGTGCCGAAGAAAGAGGATCACATGAACAACACGAAGCCGGATCAGCGGCGCGCCCCGATCTATGAGGCGCTGGAGCAATTCCGGAATATGCGCGTCGTCCCCTTCGACGTGCCGGGTCACAAGCATGGACGCGGCAATCCCGAACTGACGGCGTTCCTCGGACAGCAGTGTCTGGAGGTCGACGTCAACAGCATGAAGCCGCTCGACAACCTCTGCCACCCCGTCTCGGTCATCCGTGAAGCGGAGGAGCTGGCTGCGCAGGCGTTCGGCGCGTCCCACGCCTTTCTGATGGTCGGCGGCACGACCAGCTCGGTACAGAGCATGGTCCTGACCGCCTGCAAGCGCGGCGACGAGATCATCATGCCCCGAAACGTCCACCGCAGCGTCATCAACGCGCTCGTCCTCTGCGGCGCGGTGCCGGTCTACGTCAACCCGGAGGTCGATCAGCGGCTGGGCATCTCGCTCGGCATGACCCGCGAGTCAGTGCAGAAGGCCATCCGTGAGCATCCGAACGCGGTCGCCGTGCTGGTCAACAATCCGACCTACTACGGCATCTGCTCCGACCTGCGCACCATCGTCCGCATGGCGCATGAGGCGGGAATGCTCTGCCTCGCCGACGAAGCGCACGGCACGCATTTCTACTTCGGCAACGGTCTGCCGATCTCCGCAATGGAAGCGGGCGCGGACATGGCGTCGGTCTCCATGCACAAAAGCGGCGGCTCCCTTACGCAGTCGAGCCTTCTCCTGACCGGTCCGAACGTCAACGAGGGCTATGTCCGCCAGATCATCAACCTCACCCAGACCACCTCCGGCAGCTATCTTCTGATGAGCAGTCTTGACATCTCCCGCCGCAACCTCGCGCTGCGCGGACGCGCCGTCTTCCATCAGGTCGCGGACATGGCGGAGTACGCACGTGAAGAGATCAACGCCATCGGCGGCTACTACGCCTTCGGCAGAGAGCTGCGCAACGGCGACTCGGTGTTCGACTTCGACGCGACCAAGCTGTCTGTCCACACGCTCGACATCGGTCTTGCGGGCATCGAAGTCTACGACATCCTGCGCGACGAGTACGACATCCAGATCGAGTTCGGCGACATCGGCAACATCCTTGCCTATCTGTCCATCGGCGACCGCCCGCAGGAGGTCGAGCGTCTGGTCAGCGCACTGGCGGAGATCCGCCGCCGCTTCCAGAAGGACGGCTCGGGGCTTCTCAAGCAGGAGTACATCGACCCCGCCGTCGTCACGTCGCCGCAGGAAGCGTTCTACGCGGAGAAGGTCAGCCTTCCCCTGCGCGAGACCGAGGGACAGGTGTGCAGCGAGTTCGTCATGTGCTACCCGCCCGGCATTCCGATCCTCGCGCCGGGCGAGCGGATCACAGCCGAAATACTCGACTACATCGAATACGCCAAGGCGAAGGGCTGCAGCATGACCGGTCCCGAGGATCCGTCGATCCTCCGCCTGAACGTACTGAAATAAAGGAGGACAAACGCCATGGAAATGTGGTTCAGCGAATTTCATACCCCGGACGTCAAGCATTCCATCCGGGTCACGCGGCATCTGTACGCGAAAAAAAGCGACTTTCAGCAGATCGACATCTTTGAAACGCCCGAATACGGGCGCGTTCTCGCGCTGGACGGCAACGTTCAGCTGACCGAGCGCGACGAATTCATCTACGACGAAATGATCACGCACGTCCCGATGGCGGTCCATCCCGGCATCACGGACATCCTCGTCATCGGCGCGGGCGACGGCGGCGTCGTGCGCGAGCTGACCCGCTACGACCGCGTGAAGCGCATCGATCTGGTCGAAATGGACCCGCAGGTCGTCGAAGCCTGCCGCGAGTTCCTGCCCGGCAACGCCTGCCGGATGGACGACCGGAGAGTGCATATCTATTTTGAAAACGCGCTGCGGTTCATCCGCCGCTTTGAAGCGGAATACGACCTCATCATCGTCGATTCCACCGACCCGTTCGGTCCCTCCGAGGGTCTTTTCACCAAGGAATTCTACGGCAGCTGCTACAACGCCTTAAAGGAAGACGGCATCATGGTCAACCAGCAGGGCAGTCCCTTCTACGCCCACGACGCCGAAGCGATGAAGCGCAGCCACAAGCGCATCGTCGAGACCTTCCCGATCAGCAAGGTCTATCAGGCGCACATCCCGACCTACGCCGCCGGCTACTGGCTGTTCGGCTTCGCCAGCAAGAGATATCACCCCACCGCCGACGTGGACGCGGAGGGCTGGTTAAAGCTGAATCTCCGCACCCGCTACTATACGCCCCGTCTGCACATCGGCGCGTTCGCGCTTCCCGCCTTCCTTGAAGATATGCTCCGGGAGGTCGAGACCGTATGAGCCTTTCCCCCAACGTCGAGACCTTCATCGGCTGTGACGCTTCCTATGAGGACGCGGATATCGTGCTGTTCGGCGCGCCGTTCGACTCCACCACGTCCTTTCGTCCCGGCGCGCGCTTCGGACCGCCCGCGATGCGTCACGAGAGCTTCGGGCTTGAAACGTACAGCCCCTATCAGGACGCGGATCTGACCGATTTCGCCGTCTTCGACAGCGGCGACCTCGAATTATGCTTCGGCAGCGCCGAAAAAGCGCTCGCCGACATCGAAGCCCGCGCCGAAACGATCCTTTCCGACGGCAGGCTGCCGCTCCTCATCGGAGGCGAGCATCTCGTCACGCTCGGCAGCGTCCGCGCGGCGGCGAAGCGTTATCCCGATCTGCACATCATCCACTTCGACGCGCACGCCGATCTGCGGGACGATTACCTCGGCGCGAAGCTCAGCCACGCCTGCGTGCTGCGGCGCTGCCACGAGCTTGTCGGAGACGGGCATATCCATCAGTTCTTCATCCGAAGCGGCGAGCGGGAGGAATTCCGCTTTGCGAAAAACCACACCGAAATGCACGCGCTTTCGGGCGAAGGTCTCACCGAGACCGCCGCTTTCCTGCGGCAGAAAAATCTTCCCGTCTATTTCACGATCGACCTTGACTGCCTTGACCCGTCGGTCTTTCCGGGGACCGGCACGCCCGAAGCGGGCGGCGTCACCTTTATGGATCTGCTGTCCGCCATCCGGATCGTCACGGAATGCCGCATCGTCGGCGCGGACGTGAACGAGCTTGCGCCGATGCTGGACGCTTCGGGAGCTTCGACCGCTGCCGCCTGCAAGGTCCTGCGGGAGCTTCTGATCGCCCTGAGCCTGAACCGTTCCGGCAGATAAAATCCCGTCCGCGTCAGGGCGCGTCACGACCGGAAAATCAATCATATCTGAACAAGGAGAATTTCAACATGAGCAGAGTATTAGTTATCGGCTGCGGCGGCGTTGCGTCCGTCGCCATCACCAAATGCTGTCAGGCAGACGACGTGTTCACCGAGCTGTGCATCGCGTCCCGCACGAGATCCAAGTGCGACGCGCTCGCCGCAAAGCTCGCTCCGAACACAAAGACGAAGATCACCACCGCGAAGGTCGACGCCGATCACGTGGACGAGCTGATTTCGCTCATCAACAGCTATCAGCCCGACCTTGTGATGAACATCGCCCTTCCCTATCAGGATCTGACGATCATGGACGCCTGCCTGGCCTGCGGCGTCAACTATATGGATACCGCCAACTACGAGCCGGAGAACACCGACGATCCCGAATGGCGCGCGATCTATGAAAAGCGCTGCAAGGAAGCCGGCTTCTCCGCCTACTTCGACTATTCGTGGCAGTGGGCTTACCGTGAGAAATTCGAGAAAGCCGGACTGACCGCGCTGCTCGGCTGCGGCTTCGACCCCGGCGTCACGCTGGCTTACTGCGCGTATGCGAAGAAGCACGAGTTCGACGAGATCGACACCATCGATATTCTCGACTGCAACGGCGGCGACCACGGCTACCCCTTCGCCACCAACTTCAACCCCGAGATCAACCTGCGCGAGGTCAGCGCGCCCGGCAGCTACTGGGAGAACGGTCACTGGGTCGAGATCCCCGCCATGTCGATCAAGCGCGAATACGACTTCGACAAGGTGGGACAGAAGGATATGTACCTGCTTCATCACGAGGAGATCGAGTCGCTGGCGCTGAACATCCCCGAAGTACAGCGCATCCGCTTCTTCATGACCTTCGGTCAGAGCTACCTGACGCACATGAAGTGCCTTGAAAACGTCGGAATGCTCTCCACCACGCCGATCCTCTATGAGGGACGCGAGATCGTGCCGATCCAGTTCCTGAAAGCGCTCCTGCCCGACCCGGCGAGCCTCGGTCCGCGCACGCACGGCAAGACGAACATCGGCTGCATCTTCACCGGCAAAAAGGACGGAAAAGAAAAAACCTACTATATTTATAATGTCTGCGACCATCAGGAATGCTGGCGCGAGGTCGGCTCTCAGGCGATCTCCTACACGACCGGCGTTCCCGCGATGTGCGGCGCACTGATGCTTCTCACCGGCAAGTGGACCGAAAAGGGCGTTCACACGGTCGAGGAATTCAACCCCGATCCCTTCCTTGACGCGCTCGACAAATACGGTCTGCCCCGCAGCGAAAGCTTCGCGCCGGTTCTGGTGGACTGATGGCAAACGACGACCGCGCGCCCTTCGCCGCGCTGAACGGACGGGACCCGGCGGAGCTGTTCGCCGGGGTCCCGTCGCCCGCGTACATCCTTGACGAGGCGCAGCTTCGCCGGAACGGGGAAATCATGGCGGGCGTCGGCAGACGCACCGGAGCGAAATTCCTGCTCGCGCAGAAGGCGTTCTCCAACTACGACCTTTACCCGACCCT
>JAZRXB010000055.1:0-3502 GCA_045600005.1 Eubacteriales bacterium
ATCTGACGGCGCAATCGCACCATCAGAACTGTGCGGTAATGCCATAACGTTTGTCAACTTAAAGCATTAAATAATCGACTAATCATATCTGATACGGAGGAAAAAAATGTTAGTCAGCTTAAAGGAAATTCTCAAAATCGCCGAAGCAAGAAAGATCGCCATCGGCGCGTTCAACGGCAACTCGCTCGAATCCACCGAAGCCATTCTCGACGCGGCGGAGGAAAAGGGCCTCCCCGTCATCCTGATGCACGCGCAGATCCATGAGGAGATGGGTCTCTGCCGTCTCGACAACATCGGTCGCGTTCTCGTCATGATGGCGGAAAAGGCAAGCGTTCCGGTCTGCGTCCACCTCGACCACGGCACCGACCTCGGCTATCTGAAAAAGGGACTCGATCTCGGCTTCACGTCGGTCATGTACGACGGCTCGACGCTTCCCTATGAGGAAAACTACGCGAACACCTGCGTGACCGTCGAGCTGGCTGCTCAGTACGGCGCGAGCGTCGAGGCGGAGATCGGCAGCATGGGCGAACGCGACTCGGCGACCGGCAGCAACCCCAACGGCTACACCGACCCCGAAGCCGCCCGCGTCTTCGCGGAATCGACCGGCATCGACGCGCTGGCCTGCTCGTTCGGCACGGTCCACGGCATTTACTTCAAGGAGCCGAAGCTCGACTTCGACCGTCTCGGCAAGATCGACGAGCTGGTCAGGATCCCGCTCGTCATGCACGGCGGCAGCGGTGTGAGCGACGAGGATTACCGCCGCGTCATCTCGCTCGGCATCCGCAAGATCAACTACTACACCTACATGGCAAAGGCGGGCGGAACGGCGGTCGCGGCGATGAAGGACATGACCTTCTTCCACGATATCAGCGTCGCCGCGCAGAAGGCCATGCGTGAAAACGTCGCGCACGCGATGAGCATCTTCGCCGGGCTGAACTGAGAACCATCACAAAAATGACAGGCGGAAGCCGGATCTCCGGCTTCCGCTTTCGGAAAGGTCAGGATCGGGTATCGTTATGAAAATCAAGTTCTGTCACAACAATGTCAGAATGCTGTTCGACGTATCGGAGAACGGATTTCTGAATCTGCGCTATGTCGGCACGGAAGACCGCGAGCCTTCCGAGTACGGCTCCCAGCGTTCCGCCGTCGAACTCGGCTCTCACCCCGGCTTCGGCAACTGGGAAAAGAAGATCGCGACCGAGGCGGGTTCGCTTCGTTATGTCTCCCACCGCGACACGCGCCTTGCAGACGGCTGGCTGCTCGAATTCGAGCTGAAAGACGCCCGTTTTCTCGTCACGCTCCACTACCGCTTCTATAACGGCGCGGACGGGTTCCGCACGTGGACGAGCGTGAAGAACATCAGCGAAAAGACCGAAGGGCTTTCCTACGTCAGCTCGTTCCACTACAACGGGTTTGAAAAGAAGGACTGCGGGGATATCATGATCTGCCACAACGGCTGGTGTCAGGAGGTCATGCCGGTCTTTTACAGACCCATCGAGCTGGGACTTTCGCAGGTGCAGGGCGTCACGAGCAAAAAGATACTGGTCGGCAATACCGGCACGTTCTCGAACAAGGATTATCTGCCCATCGGCTACATGAACGGAATGTTCTGGCAGATCGACCACAGCGGCTCTTGGCGCTGGGAGGTCAGCGACAACGCTTCCAACCTTTACGTCGCGCTCGCCGGACCGACCGACGAAAACTGCTTCTATAAAAAGCTCGCGCCGGGCGATACCTTTGAAAGCGTGCGCTGTTCGGTCTCGTTCGGGTCCGACTTCCAGTTGGCGTTCGAGGGCATGAACATCCTGCGCCGGAAGATCAAAGGCTGCCATGCGGGCATGGAAAAACAGCCGCTGATCTTCAACGATTTCATGCACTGTCTGGTCACGAATCCGAGAACCGCCATCTGCAAGGAAATGATCGACTGGGCGGCGAAAGCGGGCGCGGAATACTACTGCATGGACGCGGGCTGGTACGCGGACGGCGGCTGGTGGGATTCGGTCGGGCAGTGGCAGGTGGCAAAGAACCGCTTCGACAACGGACTGGGCGAGATCTTCGACTACGCACGCTCGAAGGGTCTTACGCCGGGCATCTGGCTGGAACCGGAGGTCATGGGCATCAACTGCCCGCTGGTCCCGAGCTTCCCGGAGGAATGCTTCTTCCACCGCAACGGACAGCGGGTCGTCTACCGTCAGCGTTATCAGCTCGACTACCGTCACCCGAAGGTCCTCGAACACATGAACGAGACGGTCGAACGGCTCATCCGCGATTTCGGCATCGGCTATTTCAAGTTCGACTACAACATCGACGCGGGCGTGGGGACCGACGTGGCTTCCGACAGTCTCGGCGACGGTCTGATGCAGTACACCGAAGCCTTCCTCGCATGGGTGGACGGCATCCGTGCGCGTCATCCCGACGTGCTGATCGAGAACTGTGCGAGCGGCGGTATGCGCATGAACTACGGAATGCTCCAGCATTTCGATCTCCAGTCGACCTCCGATCAGGAGAGCTTCCTTCATACCGCGCCCATCGCGTCGAACGCGGCGCTCGGCGTTCTGCCGGAGCAGGCGGGCGTCTGGGTCTGTCCGCTGAAAGGCATGGAGGCAAACAAACTCGTCTACACGATCGTCAACGGCATGACGGGATCGTTCTATCTGGCAGGCCGTCCGAACGAGCAGGGAGAGAATTTCGCTCTGCTTGCCGAAGGCGTCGAGGTCTGGAAGAGCTACCGCGATCAGATCAAGACCTTCCGCGCGTTCTGGCCGCTCGGCTTCAACCGGTTCGACGACAATAGGCACTGTGTCGCGTACCGTGCGGATGACGGAAGGATCTACCTGTTCCTCTGGCAGAACGAAGCGGTCGGAGACATCGCGCTCCCCATCGCGGCAAAGTCCTGTCAGTGCGTCTATCCGAAGAAGAACGGCTATACCGTTTCGGTCGGAGAGGACACGCTGACGGTCAACCTCGGCGGAGAGCTGACTGCGGGCGTATTCGTCATCGAGCCGTAAACGGCATATGAAAAAATAAAAAGCAGGGAGAGGGAATGCCACAGCCACATAAGGAAGTAATTTCAAAATAACATGGCACGGCAAAAGTAAAGTGAAACAGACATCGCGAATTGCAGGAATGCTTTTCACGGTGTCTGTTTTCTATCCGGCAATCCGCACATTCCATTTATCTTCTTATTTTCCCTGCAATAAAGGGGAAATCAAAGCAAGGAGGTCGAAAGACTATGAAAGCAAAGATATCGTTTCGCTGGTGCTTCGTTCCTTCAAGGAGGGAACGGACTATTCCGACGGCACGGACATCGTTGCGCTGATTGAGGAAATCCGAGATTCCGAATACTATATCCCGGAGCTTACCTTTGTTGCGGAGCTTGACGGCAAGATCGTCGGACATTTTCTGTTTTCACGCTTCCCGCTGTCAAAGACACCGGAGGGCGGGCACGGCGGAGCGAATGATACCGATATTGTGATGCTTGCACCCGTCTCCGTCCACGCTG
>JAZRXB010000056.1:0-13825 GCA_045600005.1 Eubacteriales bacterium
CTTGGCCACCGACTTCCCGAAGGGCGCGGGCAGCTTTGCACGAGCGCTCCCGTAAACCTTCCCCCGCCGCGTCCGAGCCGACCTCGGACGCGGCGTGCGCCCCGAATGCGGCGGAAGCCGTCAGACCTTCGGCGGATAACAGAGGATCGCTTCACCGCGAAGCGTAAGCGGACAGTTCGCCGGGATGAAGAACTTGTCGCCGCGCTTTGCCGGGAGGATCTCCCCCTCGCATTCAAGCGAACCTTCTCCGCACATCACCGCCGTTGTGAAGCACGGCTCGCAGAGAACGTTCGCGCCGTGACACTTTTTCAGCGCAAAACAGGGCGTGTCCGTGTAGCGGACCAGCTCTTCCATCGTCTCCGAAACCCTCGACGGCTTCAGAAGGAACTCCGAGACGACCGCTTCCCGGCTGCGCGGCGTGTAGGCAAAGCAGTCGAGCATCGCTTCCTCGCCGACGCCGTAGTGGATCTGCATCGGCGTCAGCACCTCGCCCGCCAGCGTCACCTTCTCGACGCGCATCGTGTAGTCGGTCGGTTCCTGTATTTCCAGTAAGAAACAGCCCGCCCCGATCGCGTGCGGCGTGCCGCCTGTTACGAGGATCGTGTCGCCCGGCTTCACGAAGATCCGGTGCATCGCGCCGAGCATTCCCGGAATGTCCTGCTTGTCAAACAGCTCCTTCCAGAACTCCTTCGTCACCCACTCCTGAAAGCCGACGTAAACGCAGGCTTCGTCGTTACGGGTCGCCAAAATGTGCCAGCATTCGGTCTTTCCGTAGGGAACGCCGAAATGTTCCATCGCGTAAGCCTTTGTCGGATGGACCTGGATGCCCAGCCGCTCGCCCGCGTCAAGTAACTTGATAAGTACGCCGGGCCTGTCCCGTCCCTCTCCGAGCATTTCGGGCGTGACCATATCCTTTAAGAAGCCGCCCTCCACGCGGGTCAGCCCTTCGTTTTCCACATAGACGCGGTTCTTCGCCGCGACGAACGACGAGATCCAGTCCTCCGGCGTCCCTGTGTCCGCCGGAGCTTCCTTGCCTAAGAATTCGTCGATGAGCCGCCCGCCGAGATAGGTCCTCGCCACGCGCGTCTCAAGCTGTCTGATCGGTTTCATTTTTTGTCCTTTCCGCTCCGAAAACGCGGAGCCGTCAAATTTCATCATTCTTATTATATCATATCCGCCCGGCTTTTGCAAGACCCCGGCGGAGGAACGGAGTATTTATGCTGTATACGCTTTCCCGCGAAGGGACCTTCTACCGCGGCAACCTTCACACCCATACCACCATGAGCGACGGCGAGCTGACTCCCGACGAGACCGCCCGCCTCTACCGCGACGCCGGTTACAGCTTCCTCGCCATCACCGACCACAACAAATGGGGCGCGCGCACCGACCTTTCGCGCGACGGCTTCCTCATTCTTCCCGGCGCCGAGATCGACACCGTGTACGAGGGCAGCGTCCACCATATCGTCGGCATCGGCCGTCCCGGCAGCGACTTTGCAGACGGATACCGCATCCCCGTCGAGGTCCGCCGCGGTCTGCATCCGCAGAAGCTCGTCGATTACCTCGTTGAGCATAGCTGTATGGCGATCTACGCTCATCCCTTCTGGTCCTACTGCGACCACGCCCTGCTCGCTTCGCTGAACGGCGTCACCGGCATGGAGATCGTCAATTACAGCTGCGAACAGGAGTGGAAGAGCGGCATCTCCGAGGATTATTTTGAATACCTCCGCGTCCATACCGCGCACGGCTGGTGCTTCGGCTCGGACGACGCGCACGGTCACGTCCCGGACTACTGCGGCGGCTACATCACCGTCAAGGCGAAGGAGCTGACCCGCGAAGCCATCCTCGACGCGATCGACCGCGGCAGCTTCTACGCAAGCTATGGTCCCGACGGCGTGACCGCGCCCGAGCTCTACGATTTCGTCGTCGAGGACGGCGTGGCGAAGGTCACCTGCTCCCCCTGCCGTAATATTTACATCAACGTCCGCCGCGACTATCCCGGCTATCATCCCGCGCACGGCTCGAAATCCCGTCCGCTGGTCCGCCACGAGTGGAAGCTCCCCGAAGGCGCGAAGACCGTCCGCGCCATCCTGACCGGCTTCGACGGAAGCATCACGTACAGCCAGCCGATCCTGCTCGACTGACCCTTTTTCTTCGTCCAAGCAGTTCCTCTGCCCGAACCTCCGGCACGTCTGCCGAACCTCCGGCGTATCTGCCCGAACCTCCGGCGCGTCTGCCGAACCTCCGGCGTATCCGCCCGAACCTCCGGCGTTTCCGCCCGAACCTCCGGCGCGTCTGCCCGAACCTCCGGCGGTGCATACCCGCCTGAACCTCCGGCGGCACACTCCTATCCGAATGTCCGGCGCATCCGCCTGAACCTCCGGCTTTCCATACCATATAAATCCCGGAACGTCTCCCCTCTGCGGGAAGACGTTCCGGGATTTCGTTTGTTTATAACGTGTAGGACGTGATTTCCGGCGGCGTGTAGGGGTGGGTCTTGTTCTGGATGAACGTGATCTTCTTCTCGCCCTTGAAGTTGTGCCACAGCACCACCTGTCCGGACGGCGGGCATACGTAGTCGCCCAGACCGCAGGAGATCTCGACCGGGCAGGTCACGCGGCTCGCCTGTGCGGCTGTGTCGTAGTAGCGCATCGCCTTGTCGAATTCCGGTCTCCACCCGCGCATACGTCCCTTCGTGATCGCGCCGAGGTCGCACATCCACGGAATGCCGATGATCAGCTTCGCCGCGTCCCTGTCGTGCGCCGCGACCGATACGCTCTGGAACGCGCCCATCGAGCCGCCGCTGATCGTCAGACCCTTGCCGTCGTATTCGGGAAGCGTTTTCAGCCAGCGCGCCGCCTGAAGGTCGCGCAGGATGACATAGCGGAAATAACAGGTCTCCGGCTCCCTGTTTTCCTCGCGGTCGAACGCGAAGCCGGCGTAGGTCGTCGCGCGCAGATTGTCGTAGTACGCCTGCTCGTGACCGTTCTCAACGCCGTGAATGTTCACACTGAACCAGATCGAACCCTTTTCACAGTTGATCGGAGCGGAGCTGACGCCGTAACCCATGAAGCTCAGACGCGCGCGAAGCGTGCCGGGAGCCGCGCCCTTCGGAATGGTCAGATACCCCGATACGGGCATCGGTCCGGGCGCTTTCAGCTTCATATCGTAAATTTCAAAATCCGGGTTTTCCTCGTGAACGCGGACCTTTTCAAGGACCTCCGGTTCGACCGAGTTCACGAGCTTCACCTGCTCGTCCCAGAAAGCGTCGAAGTCCTCCGGGTCCTCCACGCCCTGCTCGATCTTTTCGATCTCCGCGCCCGCGCCGCCTTCAAATTTGTCGAAGCCTTCGAGCGGCTTGCCGTCCGCCTCGCACGCGGTGACGATCAGACGGACGAAACCGTCGCGGTCCAGCGTCGTGTCGATCGAGAACTTCCCCGTCTCGCCCGACGCCATGCCGGACGAGTTCTTGCCGTCGTCGCCGTACAGCTCCCATTTGAACAGCGGGCAGGTGATCGGCTCGCCGTCGTGGACCAGCTCAAGGTTGAAGCGGATGATCTCGCCGCAGCGGTAAAGCACCGCGTTCTTTTCGGTCGAGCCTCTGAAATAGTTTGCCATATGTACCTCCTTGTTATTTCATCATCACGAAAGACATGATGACGGTCAGAATCAGTAAAAACGAAAAATTCACCGCTAAAAACAGCAGGATGTAGGATTTCGTGCGCTTCGGATAGTTCTTCGTGTACTCGCGGAACGTGATCAGGCTGGCAAGCGACGCGATGAGCGTTCCCACGCCGCCGATATTCACGCCGATCAGGAGCGGCCGGTAATTTTCCGTGAACTGCGACAGCAGGATCGCCGACGGCACGTTCGAGATGAACTGACAGCTTAAGATCGAGAAGATCAGCGTGTTCTTGTCAAGCAGCGACGAGACGAAATCCCGCACCGCGCCGATGCGCGCCATATTGCTCGAAAAGACGAAGAACGCCGCGAACGTGCAGAGCAGCGGATAGTCCACCAGCGCCAGCGCGTGCCGGTCGACAAAGAACAGCACGACCGGGATGACGATCAGTCCGATCCAGTACGGGATCCCTCGGAAGACGATCGCGATCGCCAGCACGAACAGCAGCGAATAGACGACCGCCTTTCCCTTTGGCAGCGGAGCGGTCTCGTCCTCCGGGAATTCGATGGGCGACGCCTTGACGAAAAAGCAGCAGAGCGTGATGATCGCGATCGAAATGGCGAACGGCAGCGCCATGATCGACACGAATTCCGCGTTCGGGATCTCGTATTTCGTGTACAGATACAGGTTCTGCGGGTTGCCGAACGGCGTGAGCATCCCGCCGAGATTGGCGGCGATGTTCTGCAAAATGAAGGTGATCGCCGTGTAGCGCTGGTTGCCCGTCCCGCTCAGGACGAAGTAGCCGAGCGGCAGGAACGTGAGCAGCGCCATGTCGTTTGCGATCAGCATCGAGCCGAGAAACGTGATGTAGACCACCGCGATGACGCACATCCGGATGGTTTTGAAGCGCTTCACGATGGCGCGCGCTAAGATGTAGAAGAAATTGATGTCCTTGAAGGCGCAGACCACCGCCAGCACGCAGAACAGACAGGTCAGCGTCTTGAAATCGAAGTAACCGGGATATTCCCGGTCGGGCGGGACGATAAACATCGTGACGACCGCCGCCGTCAGCGCGATCATCAGAACGACGTTCTTTTTCATAAAGGCGAGAACGGGATTTGACGGAGCGTTCTCCGCCGTTTCCGCCGGGTGCGCAAAGCCGTGGCGATTCACGCGGTCGCGCGAAAACGCGATAAATTTCATTGTCTTATGATCTTTCCTTGATTTTTACGGGTCAGACTGCCGATGCTCCTCCGACGCAGAATGCGGATCCCGCGCTGCGCGCGGTTTACGCACGGAATACGGGTCCCGCACACAGTGCGGATAATGGAACACCCGGTCAGAACTTTACCTGATACCCGTCGCCTTCGCTCGGCTTGTGAAGTATGCCGGTCTCATCCTGATAGAGACGCATCCAGTCGATGCGGTAGGTCACCGGATAGGGCGTCTGTGCGTTCACCAGCGAGTCTTTCGGCTTCCACGACGCCAGCTCGGTAAAGAGGAAGTTGTTTAAGATGATGTAGCAGGGGACGTGGAACCCGCCCATGCCGGGCTTCGCGCCGAAATCGCCGTTTTCGGTGATGTCGAACGTGCAGTAGTCCTGCCCGTCGACCGAGAAGACCATCTTTTCGCGGTCCCAATAAAAGCCGTAGTTGTGGTACTCGTTCGACAGATCACCGAATTGCTCGAAGACATAGGGCGGCTTGCGCTCCGGTTCGAGCTGATAATGCGAACGGTCGGGCGCGTGATACCACTTGTGGATGTTCGGGACCAGCCGGTCCTTCGACGAGACGACCTCGAAAATGTCGATCTCGGTGTTGTACGCCTCGGACGTGTATTCAGGCTTCGAGATCATCCAGAAGGACGGCCATGCGCCCTGTAAGAACGGCACCATCGCCCGCATTTCGAGATAGCCATAGCAGTAGTTGAGCGAATCGCAGGTCGTCATCGACATATTCGTCGAATACGGGAGTTCGCCCTCCTCCTTCCACGAACGAAGCACCAGCTCACTGTTTTCGGTCATGACGTTGCGCGCCGATTTTCCGTTCAGAACGTCCTTCGCCGCCATCTGCGGGCGCTGGATCCACTTGCGCCGGTCGAACAGGTCGCCGCCGTCGAAGTCGAACTCGTCGTTCCAGACGAGCTTCATCCCCGGATAGCGCGGGCAGAACAGCGGGACCTTCCCGAACGCCGCGTCGATCTCGAAGTCCGCGCCGAACGCCGCGCCCTCATTTAGCTTCGCCGCGAACCGTTCCGCCGCGTCCGCCGCCGACAGGACGTGTCCGCCGGTCAGCACGAGATCGTTCCCGTCAAAGTACGCCCGCACGCGGCCTGCCGCCAGATTTTCATCTGCCGTCAAACGGATCGCGGGACCGTCTCCCTCCGTGACGACCGGAAGCAGAGCGCCGGTCAGCGCGGCGACCCGTCCCGTCAGCCGGGCGGCGGCATTTTTGAGATCGACCGGCGCGTCGTGCGGCAGCTTCACCGCAAACCTGCCGATCGGCAGTCCCTTTAATGTGATCATAAAATTCCTTCTTTCTTTTATAACCCGGAAAACGAAGTCCGGCAATGCGTAAACCGATTCCACGGCTTTCCCCGTCAGAATTCCATTTCGGAACGGCAGACCGAAGTTCCGGCAGTACGGAAACCGATCCCCGGTTCCCTGCCGTCAGGCTTTCGTTTCGGAACGCATGAGCCGGACCGCTTCGTCCATGTCCGCTTCGGTGAGCGCGCGCAGACGCTCCGCCGTCGGAACGAGCGACGAGCGGATCCTGTCCTTCTCCGCCATCACCCGGTCCGCGCAGGCGGCGAGCTGTCCGCTCTGAAGCGTGCGGATGTCGAAGAGCTTGTCTTCCTCGCCGATATATTTCATGAAAGCGTCGATCTTCGGGTCGTAGGAAATCCCGATCATCGGCAGTCCCATTGCGGCCGCGAAAATGAGCATATGCAGCCGTGTGCCGATCACCAGCTCGCATCTCGCCATCAGCGCGCAGACCTCCGACGCGGCAAGCCCGGTCAGCACCTTCCCGCACCCGACCTTCCCGGCCAGCTCCTTCGTCACGGCAAGATCCTTCTCCGCGTGGAGCGGCACAAAGAGCGGTTCCAGACCGTACCGTTCGGCGATCGTCTTCACGTCGGACGCGATCTCGGTGGCGAGATCCTTCTCGCCGCCTGTGCCGAAGCTGCTCCCTTCCTTGACCGAAACGATGAAGCAGCGCTCCGCAAGCCCTTCCCGCGCGGCGAGATACTTCGCCCACTTCGGGTCGCAGGGCGAGACGCCGAACGCCGGATCCGCGCTCAGACGAAGCGGCTTTTCCGGCACGCCAAGCTCCCCTAACAGCTCTCCCGCCAGCGAGAAGGCTTCCTCCTCGCGTAAACTGATATAATCCGCCGCGTTGAGCGCCTTTGCCGCGAGCTTCCGGCTCCCCGCCGAGCGGAGCGGTCCCAGACCGTTCGCGCAGAGCATGACCTTCAGCCCCATGCGCTTCGCCAGCGCGATGATATAATAATAGTAGTAAAGCGATTTCCGGCTCGTGCCGTCCTGTAAGAGACTGCCGCCGCCCGAAATGAGCAGCTTCGCGTGCTTCATCGCCGAGCGCACCGCCGGCAGACTGAACCGGTTCACCGCGCGGACCCGGAAGACCTCCGCCGTCCGCTTCGGGTCGTTCGTCAGGACGGTGATCTTCGCGTCCGGCTCGCGTTTGCGGATGCCGTCGATCATCGCCGCGAGCAGCGAATCGTCGCCCATGTTGTCAAATCCGTAGTAGCCGCTGATGATAACGTCGCCCCGGCGATAGGGCTCATAAGGCGTCAGCTTCGCCCACGCCGCCTCGTAATCGTCCGCCATGCGGCTGACCGAATAGCCGTCCAAGATCTCCCGGCGGTTGTACGCGCCCATTTCGGCGCGTTCCTTTTCGCTCATCGCGTAAAGCCGGCGCAGGTCGGAGACGATCTTTTCCTCGTCGGGCAGCGCACAGCCGCGCGCGCAGAAATTCGTGTCCTCCGCGATCTGCCGGACCGCTTCCTCGAACACGCCGATATATCCCTGTGCGCCCGCCAGCACGACCGGCTTTTCCTCGCTCATCGCTTCGAGCGCCGCTCTCGACACGCCGACGAACACGTCCGACGACGCGATCAGCTGCGGCACGTCGGTCCGCGAGCCGGTCAGACGCAGGATCGTCCGCCCGACCTTCGCGTTGACTTCCCCGGCTTTCGCTTTCAGCTCCTCAAACGCCGTCCCGCCGCCGACGATCAGAATTTCAAGCTCCGGCATTTGGGATGCGAGCTTTTCCGCCGCGCCGCAGAGCAGGAAACCGGGCAGAGCCGCTTCGGTGTCGATGCGGCTGACGTAGATCACGCGGAATTTCCCGTCCGCAAGCCCGAATTCGGCTTTCACATCCTCGCACGGCGTGTCGGCGGAGAAACGGTTCGTGTCGATGCCGTTGATCGTCACCGAAATGCTGTCGGTCGGCATATGATAGTTTTCGATCAGATACTGCCGGATATCATAGCTGACCGCCACCGCGTATTCGCCCCAGTCGGTCAGCCGCGTGAGCAGCGGGTCGACCTTGAACACACCGTGCGTCGACGTGACGAAGCGGAAGGGCAGTCTCTTTCGCACCAGTCCGCAGACGAACGCCGGGATGCGCGCGTGCGCGTGAACGAGGTCGAAGCCGCCGTCCCTTATCAGCTTATATAATATATGGTAGCTTTTGAGAAGCGAAGCGGGCGACTTGGTGTTGAGCGGCGCCCAGACGTGCTTCACGCCGACCTTTGAAAGCTCGTCCACGTAGACGCCGCCGTTCGACGCGACCGTGATCTCGTATCCGCGCGCGGCAAGCTCCCGGCAAAGCTCGACGACGTGCGTCTCCGCGCCGCCGATCTCCAGCCCCATCAGAGTCATCAGGATTTTCATAGCATACGTCCTATCCGAAAAGATTCAACATATATTGTACCATAGCCAACGCAAATAGTCAATCATTCACGCAAAAAAATGCCCGCGTCCGAAAGAAAGTTAAAAAAACGTGAAAAATTGTGAAATAGTGAGATATCGAGAGATAATCGTAGATTTTCACGTCAAAACCAGTCAAAAACGTCTGTATTTGACGTTCTTTGACTTTGACTTTCTTTGACTTTTAGTGTATAATAATCACACAAAGGTCAGAGAACATCAAACGAAAGGAAACCACACCATGTTAGTATCCGATGCGGTAGCCGCCATGATCGAGCGGCTGCTGAATGAAGGCGGCGGCACAGTAGAGGTGCGAAGAAGCGAGCTTGCCAGCCGGATCGGCTGCGCGCCGAGTCAGATCAATTACGTCATCACATCGCGTTTCACACCGGAGCGCGGATATCTGATCGAATCGAGGAGAGGCGGCGGCGGTTACATACGGATCGTCCGCAAGGAGATCTCGCGCGACGAAGCGCTGATGCACCTACTCTATTCGGTCGGAGACGAGCTGGACGAAGGGACCGCGCTCGCCATGCTGACGAACCTGCGCGACAACGGGGTCATTCATCCCGCCGCCGCCCGGATCGCGGCAGCGGCCGTGTCGACCGCCGCGCTCGCAAATGTCCCGACGGTGTGCAGGAAAAATGTCCGTGCCGATCTTTTCAGACAGATGATTCTCGCTTTCATGAAATAATCCGACACAATTTTACAGGGACGACCGTCCCCAAGCTTTCAGGAGGTATTTGCCCATTGTCTTATCAGAATCATCATCATTCTCATCATCATTCTTCCGAAAACCATTCCGAGTCTTTCCGTCCCGTGCCCTTCTATCCCGACTGCTGCCCTCCGATGGACCGTGAGGGTATGCACAGCCGCCCCCGCAGCTGCTATGTCCCGATGGACCGCGGCGAGTACCGTCATAATTTCCACGGCTGCCGTCCGCCGATGCCGAACCGCGAGTTCCACCGCGATTTCCACGGCTGCCGTCCGCCCATGAATCATGAATTCCACCGCGATTTCCATGGATGCCGTCCGCCGATGAATCATGAGTTCCACGGCAATTTCCACGGATGCCGTCCGCCGATGAACCGCGAGTTCCACCGCGATTTCCACGGCTGCCACGCTCCGATGAATCACGGCGAAAAACCGCACGGCGAACGTCCCTGCGGCGGCAAGCCGAACGACTGCCGCGGTAAACGTCCGCACCACAACCACCACAAGGGGTGATCGCACCCATGCCATACAGGAGGTATGCTATGCTTTGCCAGAACTGCAAGAAAAATAACGTCACTGTTTTCTATCGTGAAAACGTCAACGGCCGCGTCGCCGAATATGCCCTCTGCGCGGACTGCGCGGCGGAAATGGAGAAAAACGGCTCCCTTCACTTAAACAGCACGCTGAACGAGATGGAGCGGATGTTCACGGAGGATCCGTTCGAGTCCTTCTTCTCCGGCTTCTTCGGCAGACCCGCCCGCTCCCTGATCGGTGAAGCGAAGCGCTGCCCCGTCTGCCGTTCCACCTTTGCCGACCTCGCTTCCTCCGGACGTCCCGGATGCCCGGCCTGCTACGAGACCTTCGCCGATGAGCTGGGACGCACCGTCGGTCAGACCGCCGGCGCAAAGCCGGCCGGACGCGCGCCGAAGCGCTTTGCCGAAAAGCGACGTCTCGCCGATGAGCTGGCGAACGTGAAGGAGGAACTGCGAAGGGCGGTCGAAGCGCAGGAATTCGAGCGCGCCGCCGTCCTGCGCGACCGCATCAAGGAGCTGGAAGCGCCGAAGCCGCAGACCGATGCTCCGTCCGACAACGGCTGACCGTTACAATATAATTGAAGGAATCTTCTCTTTCGGAATTCGCATCAGATGCGGAATCCGCACCAAATGGAGGAATGCAGAATATGGCATGGTATCATTTCACCGGCGCTCGGAATGACGTGGTGTTAAGCTCCCGCGTCCGTCTCGCCCGCAGCATCGAGGGCTTCCCTTTCGGGGATAAGCTCACCGAAGATAAACGTTCCGAGCTGATCGGACTGGTCACGGGAGCGCTCGCTCCCGCCGGTCTTGAAAGCGTCGAGCTTTCGGCTCTGACCGAAAGCGAACGCGATTCGCTCGCCGAAAAAAGGCTCGTCACGCCCGAATTCGCCCGTTCGACGGCTTTCCGTGCGCTCCTTCTCTCGCCCGGCGCTTCGTCCGCGCCGACCGCCGACGCATCCGCCCCGTCCGAAAACGGCGGTCTGACCGTTTCGGTCACGATCGGCGGGAAGGATCACGTCCGCATCCAGACCATCGTCCCCGGACTTGCGCTCGACAAAGCGCTTGAAAAAGCGTTCGCGCTCGACGATCTGCTCGACGCGGGCGCGGACGTCGCCTACTCCGAAGCGTTCGGATATCTGAACGAGAACGCGGCGGACCTCGGCACGGGACTCCGCGCGTCGGTCCTTCTCCATCTGCCCGCTCTGTCGTTTGCGCACCGCGTCCGCGAAAACGCACACCGGCTGAACCGTCAGGGTCTGTCCGTCCGCCCGGTCTTCCCGGACGAATACGGCGCGAACGGCTCGCTTTTCCGGCTGTCCGGCGCGTTCTTGCCGGGGCTGACGGAGGAGGAGGTCATCGCCAAGCTGACCGAAGCTGCCGGACAGCTCGCCGACGAAGAGCGCAAGCTGCGCGAGACCCTCAAAAAGGACCGTTATGACGATGTATGCGACCGCTCGATGCGCGCGCTCGGCGTTTTGAAAAACGCCTATCTGATGAGCGCCTCCGAGCTTGTCAGGCTCTGGAGCGAAGCGCGTCTCGGCGTGACGCTCGGCATGATCGAGGGCGTGTCCCTCGAAACGCTCGACACGCTGCTTTTCGAGTCGATGGACGCAGCGCTGACCGACAGTGGAAACGGCGGAACTTCCAAAGCGCTTCTCCGGGCGAAAAAACTGCGCGAAGCGCTCCGGTAATTTCATTTTTGTATAATCCGGGGAAACCCGGTCAACAATCCGAGCGGACGACTTTCAAAGCCGTCCGCTTTTCGCATGAACAGACAAAGGAGGTCACCCATGACCGACAGATTCACCAAAAAAGCCGCCGACGTGCTGAACCGGGCGCTTGATACCGCGTCCGAGCTGGGGCATACCTACATCGGGAGCGAGCATCTGCTGTTCGCGCTCAGCGCGGAGACCGACAGCGTTGCCGCCGGACTGCTCGAAAAGCGGGGCGTCACCGCTGACCGCGTCCGCGCCGCCATCGTCACGAAGATCGGCGCGGGCGTCCGCACCAGCGTGTCCTCCGGCGACCTCACGCCCCGCACCCGCCGCATCATCGAAGCCTCCGCCTCCGAAGCCAAACGCTACGGTCAGTCCTACATCGGCACGGAGCATCTGCTCTCGGCGCTCGTCTCGGAATCGGACAGCGCGGCCGCCGCGATCCTCGCGTCGCTCGGCGTGACGACCGGCGACCTTGCGGGCGATATCGCCAAATTCTTCGGCGGCATCCCCGGCTCCGCCGCCGGTTCACACGCCGCGCCGAAGCCGAACGCTTCCCTGAAAGACGCGCCGACGCTCTCCCGCTGCGGACGCGACCTGACCGCGATGGCGCGGGACGGAAAGCTCGACCCGATCATCGGCAGGGAAGCCGAGACCGAACGGGTCATCCAGATCCTCTCCCGCCGCACGAAGAACAATCCCTGTCTGATCGGCGACCCCGGCGTCGGCAAGACCGCCGTCGTCGAAGGTCTCGCGGCGCGCATCGCGTCAGGCAGCGTTCCCGAGCTGCTCGAAGGGCGCATCATCGTCACGCTCGACATCGCGGCGATGGTCGCGGGCGCGAAATACCGCGGCGAATTCGAGGAGCGGATGAAAGCCGTCCTCGAGGAGACCGCGAAAAATCCGGCTGTCATCCTGTTCATCGACGAGCTTCACACCATCGTCGGAGCGGGCGCGGCAGAGGGAGCGGTCGACGCGGCGAACATCTTAAAACCTGCGCTCGCACGCGGAGAATTGCAGGTCATCGGCGCGACGACGATCGACGAATACCGCCGCCACATCGAAAAGGACGCCGCGCTCGAACGCCGTTTCCAGCCCGTGACCGTCGGCGAGCCGTCGCCGGAGGACGCCGTGAAGATCCTGACCGGTCTGCGCGAAAAATACGAATCGCATCACCGCGTGAAGATCACCGACGAGGCGATCGAAGCCGCCGTCCGGCTGTCCGTGCGCTACATCGGCGACCGCTGTCTGCCCGACAAGGCGCTCGACCTCATCGACGAGGCCGCGTCCCGACGCCGGATCAGCGGCTGCACGCTTCCCTCCTCTCTGCGCGACGCGGAGGAAACGCTCGCCGCCGTGCGAAGCGACAAGGAAAACGCCATCCGTGCACAGGACTATGAGCTTGCCGCTTCCCTGCGCGACAAGGAACGGACGCTGCGCGACGAGCTGGACGACAGCCGCGCCGCATGGCAGCGCAGCCGTTCGGAGGACGGTCTGTCGATCGGAGAGGACGAGGTCGCCGATATCGTCACGTCGTGGACCGGCATCCCGGTCAAAAAGCTCGCCGAGGAGGAGAGCGAGCGGCTGTCGCATCTCGAAGACATCCTGAAAGAGCGCATCATCGGTCAGGACGCTGCCGTTGCCGCCGTCGCGCGCGCCATCCGCCGCAGCCGGATCGGGCTCCGCGCACCGGAGCGTCCGATGGGTTCGTTCCTCTTTTTAGGTCCGACCGGCGTCGGCAAGACCGAGCTGTGCAAGGTCCTCGCCGACGTGATGTTCGGCGACCCGAAGGCGCTGATCCGCTTCGATATGTCGGAGCTGATGGAAAAGCACGCGGTGTCGAAGCTCATCGGCTCGCCGCCCGGCTATGTCGGCTTCGAGGAAGGCGGTCAGCTGACCGAAAAGGTGCGCCGCCCCCCCTATTCGGTGGTGCTGTTCGACGAGATCGAGAAGGCGCACCCCGACATCTTCAATATCCTTCTTCAGGTGCTGGAGGACGGCGTGCTGACCGACGCGAAGGGACGCGCGGCCGATTTCCGCAATACGCTGATCGTCATGACCTCCAACGTCGGCGCGGCGGGACTGGTCGAGCCGAAGCGTTCCACCGGCTTTCTCTCCGGCGCGGAGGACCCGAAGCAGGCTGTGAACGCCGGTCTGCGGGAGACCTTCCGCCCCGAATTCCTCAACCGCATCGACGAGATCATCACCTTCGAGCGGCTGGGGGATGAGAGCATCCGGAAGATCGCGTCGATCTTTCTTGACGAAGCCGCGTCCCGCATCCGCGCGCTCG
>JAZRXB010000057.1:0-9070 GCA_045600005.1 Eubacteriales bacterium
GGTAGCTGCGGGCTTCGGAGCTTCGTACTTCTTGGAGGTGAGCTTCAGAGTATCGTAGCTTTCAGCGTCGGACCAAGCCTTGCCCTGAGCGGTAGCGTCGCCTGCGAAGTATTCAGCGTCGCGGCCATCCTTGCCGTCTTCATCGGAGTTGATGTGGAAAGCGGCGCCGATCGAAGTGTCAGCCTTAGCGGTGAAGTCGCTGCCCCATGCGATCTGCATTTCGACTGCGTAGCCCTTATCGGTCTTCACGGTCTTGTAGGTGGAATTTGCCTTGCAGGCATCCCAATGCTTGCCGCGGCCGGACCAGAGGTTTTCCTTTACGCCGAGACCGGGAGCCGGAGCGGTGTACTGAGCCGCGTTGATCTTCGTGATGTCGCCGGCTTTTTCACCGGAGAGGTTGATGAAGAGCTCAACGGAGTCAGCTTCGTACATATAAGTGCCGGCATCCGGAACGTACTTGGAGGAAGGCTTCGTGGAAACAGCCGGGTCGGTGATGTCGAAGAAAACATAGAGGTTCTTTGCATCCCAGAGGCAGTAAGCGGTGCCGGAGGTCTTCTTGTCAGCCTTTTCGGAAACGGTGTTGGCGATCTTGATGGCGGTGGCTGCCTTGTAAGCGTCGTCCATCTTGCCGTCGATCGTAGGCGTGCCGGTAGCAGCCTCGAAGGTGTTGGCAGCGTTGACGGATGCCGCGAGAGCAGCGGTCATCAGGGCTGCGAGTGCGAGAGAAGCAACTTTTTTCATGATGTTCTGTCCTTTCAAAATAACAGTATAGGCGAATGCATTATTTCATACATTCGCCTAATCATTATATCACATTCTTTCCCAAAATGCAATACTTTTATCGTAGAAATAATTACATTTTTGAAGAATTTTTTTCGAGAATCTCGTCAATTTCGTCAAAACCGCATACGCAGCCGTAATCGCAGAAGTCAAAGATCGGCGCGCCGCGGTCCGGATTGACCGCGAGGATGCTCTCCGCGCCCTCGATGGCGGCGGTATGATGCACCGCACCCGAAATGCCGACCGCGAGATAGATCTTCGGCGCGACCGTCCGTCCGGTGACGCCAACCTGCCATTCATACGGCGCAAGTCCCGCGTCGACCAGCCCTCTCGACGCGCCCGGCTCCGCGCCGAGCAGACTGAGGAAGCGTCCGAACCGTTCGGTCTCGCCCTTCACGCCGAGCCCCGCAGACACGATGAAATCCGCGCTCTCCGACACGGTGCGGACCGTCGCCATCTGCGGCAGTGTCCGGCACTCGATCTTCGCGGTCACGTTGCCGCCGAACGCCGGGCGGTACATGAAGAGCTTCTTCCCGTCGGTTTCGAGCAGCGTGCAGTCGGCGCAGAGACCGGTTTCGAGCTTCGTCGCTACATACGGCGCGGTCCGTCTGCCCCACAGGTCAGCCGGGAACAGAACGACGTCGGGCTTCCGTCTCCGGAATTCCTCAACGTACCAGTCGTTCTTCCCTTCCATCCGCTCGAACACGACGACCTTCCCGGCAATGCGCGACGCGATCTGCGCCGTATCCTCGCCGACCGCGAAGACCTCCGGCAGCTTTTCCATCGACTCCGCCGGAACGATCCGCGCGCGCGGACGCGCTTTCAGCTCCTCGATCTTATCGAGGAATTCCTCCGGCGAAAGGAATTTGCAGAACCGTCTGCCCCGCGTGCTTTCAAATGATTTCAAGACCTTCGTCGGCGAACCGTTCAGCCCGCATTTCGACAGATCGGGCGAAAGCTCGGCGGCGGACCAGCGCTCGATCTCGTGCGCGCGCGCCCTCATCGGCGCGAAACGCAGCTTTGCGATCCGCTCGACGGTCAGCAGCGCCGGGAGCGCGGCGGTCTCCGGTTCTCCGGAAAGCCGGGTCACGCAGGTGATCTTCCGTTCCCACAGCTTCTCCGCGCCCATCACGTTCGTGATGCAGGGGATGTTCAGCCGCGCCGCCAGCGAAACGCCGACCTGCGCCGTATCGCCGTCCATGCTCTGCCGTCCGCAGAGGATCAGCGTGTCCTCTCCCATCAGCTTTTTCGCCGCGAGCGACAGGATATAGCTCGTCGCCGCCGTATCCGAACCGGCAAACGCGCGGTCGGAGATCAAAATCGAGCGGTCAACTCCGAGACGGGTCAGCGCCTTCATGCGGTCGGCGGCGGAATCGGGCGCCATCGTGACGACCGTGACCGTTCCGCGCGCCGTTTCCAAAGAGGACGGCGCGGCGTTCGCCGCGTCGTCCTCCCGAAGCCGCAGCGCCGTTTCGAGCGCCGCTTCGTCAAAGGGGCTGAGTTCCCCTTTGACGACCTTGACAAAAACGAGACAGTTCATAAGACGTTCAGGTCGGCGTTATGGTAGATCGGCGCGAGCGCGTCGTGGACTGCCTTATAACGCTCGTAGAGACGCGCGTACTTCCCTGCGTTTTCGGGATTCGGCTCGGTGAACGCCTTGACCTTCGTGCAAACTTTGAGCGCGGAGGCGAAATCGGGGAACACGCCTGCCGCCACGCCTGCGAGCATGGCGGTTCCGAACGACGAGTCGCTGTTCTCGTTCTGCACGAGCTTGAAGCCGAGCGCGTCGGCGACGATCTGCCGCCACAGCGGGCTGGATGCGCCGCCGCCGATGACGGTCGCCTGATCCGCGTGTTCGATGCCGAGCGAGTCGAGCGCTTTCCTGCAGTCGAGCATCGACATGGCGACGCCTTCCAGCACGGCGCGGTTGAAGTGCGCCTTCGTGTGGTTGGCGCGCACGCCGACAAAGCTGCCGCAGAGCAGCGGGTCAGCGTAAGGCGTCAGCTCGCCGTTGATGTACGGATGGAAGACCAGTCCCTCAGAGCCGACCGGGATCTTTGCGGCTTCGTCGTCGATCTCACGATAGCCGCCGCCGAAGGTGTCGCGGTACCAGCGGAGCGACGATGCGCACGCCTTGGTCGCCGTGCCGGGATACCACATTCCGTCGGCGATATGCGAATAGTTGATGAGATTGCGGTCAGGGAACGCCTTGTCGGTGATGACGCAGATGCGTCCCGCCGTGGCGAGCTTCAGAGTCATCTGTCCCTTTGCGACCGCTCCGGCGGCGAAGACCTCCATCACGGTATCGGTCGTGCCGCAGACGACCGGCGTACCGGCGGCCAGTCCGGTGTCGCGCGATGCGGCGGGCGTGATCTTTCCGACGAAATCGGTCGGCTTTACGATCTCGGGCAGCTTCTCGACCGGGAAGTCGATCAGTCCGCAGAGCTCCTTCGACCACGAGAGCGTCGTATAGTCGAAGAACATCGAACCTTCCGCCTCGATGTAGTCGGTCACATAGTCGCCGCAGAGCATATGACGGACGAAATCCTTGGCGAACATGATGCGGTCGACCTTCGCCCAGACCTCCGGCTCATGGCGTTTGATCCACATGAGCTGCGGAAGCGTCCAGATCGTGTCGGGCTTGTGAAGGATATGCTCGTAGATGAAATCGCCCCAGCCGCGTTTCAGCTCGGCGACCTCCTCGGTCGAACGGGAGTCGGTCCAGTAGATCGACGGGCGGACGATGTTGAAATCCTTATCGCAGAGGACGGCGGTATGGGTCGCCGCGTCGAGCGCGACGGCTTCGATATCGGTCGGCGCGACGCCGCTCTTTTCGAGCGCTGCGGCGATATTCCGGCGGGTCGCCTCATACCAGTCCATCGGATCCTGCTCGGCACAGCCGGGAGCCGGATAGGACGTGGGATATTCGACGGTATTGGTCGCTTTGATCACGCCGTCTGCGGACAGCAGGGTCGCCTTGGACGCGCCGCCGCCGAAGTCAATGCCTAAAATGTATTTCATTTGATATTTTCTCCTTAATTTCAATCGATTGTAAAACTGCGTTTTACAATCGGTACTCGCGCTTATCGCCGATGCCAAAAACGAAGTTTTTGCTTGCCGTCAAAACTTGTTTTGACGGCTCTCCCCTTATCGGCGCGAGGACTCCCCCCAGCTCGCCTTAGAGGTGTTTTTATGTCGGCAAAGCCGACATAAAAACGGATTTTATTATAACGTTTGTCATCTTAAAGCATGAAACAATCGGCTATGAATATAAAGCAGCCGATTGTAAAAGTCAAAAAAGCCAATCAGCACATTGGAGAACGGAAGAAAGCGGGACCCGCCTGAAGCGCGTCCCGCTTTTGCCGGATCGTTATTTGGTCGCTTCGATGAAGCTGTCGATAGCTGCCTGCGTAGCCGCCTGCTTTGCTGCCAGAGCGGACATCATGTCGGTCGTGCCGGACAGACCGTTCATGAAGACGTCGTTGTAACCGCCCCACTTGTAGAGGTAGGACATTTCGCTCTCGATCTTGTCGAAGATGATATCGAGCATGGCTGCGGATTCGTCGTCACGGATGGTCTTGCCGTTCAGAACGACGTCATAGTACGCCGGACGGACCATTTGGTAGCCGTATGCGCTCAGAAGCTCGATGACCGTTCCGGCGCGGTCCACGTCGGAGCAGGTCTTCGGAATGCTGACGCCATTGGCTGCGGGAGAATAGTAAGCGATATAGTTTTCCTGCTTTTCGTCGAGCTTCGGATACGGGATGATACCGAAGTCGGTATCCATATCGCGCAGCTTACCGGCGTTGCCCAGCACCTCAACGAGGAACAGACCCTTGTTCTGCGCGAAGCCGTCCACGCAGGTGAAGCCGAAGGTGTTCTGATGCTTGTTGTTGGTCATCGTCCCGGCGAGATTGTAGATGTTCTGGATCTTGCCGAAAACGCTGAACATCCGGTCGTCGACCTCAACGATGAACGGCGTGCCGTCCTTGACGTCGATGCCGCGGATATCCGCGCCGTGCATGAAGCCGAAGATCGCGCCGTTGTGCGTCATCAGACCCCACTGGTCGTCCGCGCCCATCGCGCTGTCGCCGTTCAGGTCGCGGGTCGCCGTTTCGATCATCGTGTACATCTTATCGAGCGTCCACTTGCCCGCCTTGACGGTATCGTAGAGGTTTTCGAGCTTGTTGTCCTCATGGATGCCCTTGTTGAAGAAGCAGGTCCAGATGCTGTCGTGGATGTTCGCGCTGGCTTCGTTGTGCGCGGTGTAAAGTCTGCCGCCGATGTCGTAGTAACGGACGCTTCCCGAATCCCACCACGGCTTGTCGAAATCGAACTGATCGACTTCCTTGAGGTCAAGATAGATGCCGCTCGTGATGGCGGTGGTGTTGTTCTGAACGCCGAGGAAACAGCAGTCATAGGTGCTGTCGCCCGCCATGACGATGCTGGTGATCTCCTTCGGAGCGTTCTGCGCCCAGTAGTCGAAGTCGGTGACTTCGATCTTGATGTTCAGCGCTTCTTCGACCTTGCGGGTACGGTTGTAGACCGTATCGCCGAAGATCTCGCCGGTGATCTCCTCGGTATCAATGCGCGCTTCCGCGTAGGTGAATGTGTTGTTGAGAATGCTGAAGGTCGCTCCGCCGTAATCGCCGGTGGGAAGATCCATGTAAAGAGGGTTTTCCGTTTCGACAGAAGAACTGTCGCCCGCTGCGGTCGTGCCATCCGTGGAGGAACCGGAGGAACCGCATCCGGTGATGAGCGTCATCGAAGCAAGAAGTAAAAAGGCAAGAAGTCTTGCAGCGTTCTGTTTCATCATGATGGTTTCCTTTCTCATTATTATGTTATTATGGACGCGTCGGTCCGAAACGCCGGATGAGCGTTAAAGACAGTTTTTTCAAAAATCCGGCTCAGCGCGACGGAACCGTTTTGAGCCGGATTTCAAAAGTCAGATCAGTATTT
This sequence comes from Eubacteriales bacterium, assembly GCA_045600005.1. Taxonomy (GTDB): domain Bacteria; phylum Bacillota; class Clostridia; order Oscillospirales; family CAG-272; genus Flemingiibacterium. Next base: position 5,740 of record JAZRXB010000057.1, read on the forward strand.
TACGATGTAGTTTTCGCCGAAAATGGCGGGAACGACGCCCTTTGCCTTGAGTTCAGCGTTGTCCTCATGGCAGAAGATCCACTTGTTCTTGCGGAACAGCAGCGGGTCGGCGGGCTTGTTCTCAAGATTCGTGTTGGTGTCCTTCGGCAGGACGACGACGCAGTTGAAGCCGTCGTCGGAGACCTGACACGGGCAGTAGTGGAGCGAATCCGCGTAAACCTCAACGGCTTCGCCCTGTGCAAGATAGAAAGCCTTTACCTTTGCGGCGTCGAGCTTTCCGTCCGCAACGTCGTCCAGCTTGGCGAGAAGCAGAACAAGAGCGGTCGTGGCGACGTTGATCTCGGAATTCTTGTGCCATTCGAGCGCGTTCAGTTGGCTGTTGTAGCCCCAGCAGTTGCCGAGCTGGACCGGCAGCTCGCCGAACAGATCGTTCTTACAGTAGACGGCGGTCTCGGTCAGCGCTTCAAAGCTCTCGACCGACGGCATATACTGCGAACCCTCGGTCGGGAACGGCAGAGCCTTTGCGGCTTCCATCAGAGCGGTGAAATCATGGCGGATCACGCAGCCGTAGCGTGCGAATTCAGGGTCGTTTACACTGTAAAAAGCAAGACTGGGGTTCTTTGCTTTCAGTTCGTCAAGTTTCGTCATTTGTTTAACCATGCGTGCTCTTCATCGGTGGTCATGAAGAAGCCGCGATCCTTTCCTGCCATGATCCAGAGGTAGTAGTTGTCGTAGCCGGGAGCTGCGTGGAAGGGGTGATAGCCGCGCGGGATCTCGACGAAATCGCCGGACTTGACGACGTAAACCTCGTCGATATCGCCTTCCTTGGTGTAGACGCGCTGGATGCCGAAGCCGGCGTCCTTCTTGAACTCGTAGTAGTAGATCTCTTCGGTCTCCGCTTCGGTCGGCATATTGTCGTCGTCATGCTTGTGAGGCGGATAGCTTGCCCACTGACCGCCCTTGACGAAAGCCTCGCCGATGTAGAGGATGTCGGCGGGAGTGCGCTCGTCGAGGATGAAGTGTGCCTGACGCTGCCAGCCGGGCTTGCCCATATCCTTGATCACGACGTCTTCGGGGTTGATGAGCTTCGGTTCATGATCGGCGACAGCCGGGGACTTGGTGACGCAGAGCGAGACCTCGCCGACGCCGGTGATCGTGAATTCCTTGTTGCGGGGAACGTAAACGCAGGTAGCGGCGCCGTCGAACACGGTCTCACGTCTGCCGATGTTCTCATAGCAGAAGCCTTCGCCCTTTACGGTGCAGTGACCGCCGAGGATCAGAAGACCGTATTCCTTGTTCTCTTCGTTGTACTTCTTCGCCTGACCGTCAGCCAGACGAACCATGTCGATCTCAACCTTCCTGCACGCGCACTCGCCGAGCTTGTAGATCTCGGACTTGCCGTACTTCTTGTTCCACGTTTTCTTAAAATTCATCGTGACCGTTCTCCTTTAATATATTGATAACTTCCTCATAGGAAGGAACTGCTGCGCGCGCGCCGACTCTCGTGCATTTGAGCGACGAGGTGGCGTTGGCAAACATGGCGCACTTCCTGAAATCCCAGCCCTGTAAGAGAGCGAAGGCGTATGCGCCGTGGAACACGTCGCCCGACCCGTTGGAGTCGACGACCGGCGTGTCGATGATCTGATACGAGGACATCTCTTTTCCGTCGAACACGATGCCGCCGCGCTTGCCCTGTGTGATGACGATCACTTCGGGCGCGTACTTTTCAAAGAGGATCCTCGTGGCGTCCTCTGCGGTCTTCGCGCCGGTGTGACCGAGCGAGAATTCCTCGGAGGGGATCAGGATGTTCGCATACGGGAGCAGACGGTCGATGCCGGGATACAGTCCGCCCGCATCGTACAGGACCTTGCCGCCCGCTTCGCGGACGATCTTCGCGCCTTCGATGGCGGCTTCCAGCTCGTTGCCGTCGACCATCAGGATGTCGGATTCGGCGACCGATCTCTTCTGCGCGTCGTTCAAGACCAGCGGAGGCTTATTGCCGCGGTGGAATACGCAGGTGCGGGTCTTGGCAGCCGCGCTGAGCAGCACGAACGAGCAGAAGGATTCGCAGTCCGGCTCAACGGTGACGTCCTTCGTGCCGACGCCCCACTTGGCGAAATCGCCGAGCAGATAGCGTCCGCGGTCGTCGCCCGCGACCGAGCCGATGAACTCGACCGAAAGGTCGGTCTCACGACCGAGCTTTGCGGCTGCGACCAGCCCCGTAGCGGTCGGACCGCCGCCGACGGACCTTATCTCGTCCGCCTTTAACTTGGTGTCCTCAGTGGGATATTCCGGGAGCATGACGAGCGTGTCGTACACGTTCGCTCCGATGCCGGTGATCTTTTTCATAGCCGCTGTCTCCGGTCTCAGTCGACCCTGCCGTCCGCGCCGAGCAGTCTGATCTTTTCCATACCGAACTTCTTGACATTCTGGATGGCGTCCTTCATGAAGAGGTCGATGGCGATCAGCTTGCGGTCGGTCGCGAAGACCTGATCGAGGAAGGAATAGCAGACGTCGGTGCCGAAGTTGATCTTGCGGATGCCGGCTTTGACGGCAGCCTTGATCTGATCGTCCGGAACGCCGCTGCCGCCGTGCAGAACGAGGGATACCTCAGGATTTGCGGCGTGGATCTCGGCGATGCGGTCGATGTCGAGCTTCGGCGCTTTCTTGTAGCGGCCGTGAGCGGTACCGACCATGACGGCGAGGGCGCGCACGCCGGTACCCTTGACGAACGTGGTCGCTTCCTCAACGGTGGTGGAAGCGGTGAGGTTGTCTTCGTTGGCTGCGGAGCCGACGTGACCGATCTCGCCCTCGACCTGAATGCCGTTGTAGGAGCAGAGCTCCACGATCTTCTTCGTGATGCCGATGTTCTCGTCAAGCGGCTGCGTGGAGGCGTCGATCATGATGCCGGTCGTGCCGTAACGGAGAGCGCGCATGACTTCCTTTTCGCCTGCGCCGTGGTCGAGGTGGAAGCAGACCGGAACGGTCGCCTTCTTTGCTGCGGCGAGAACGATCGGAGCGGCATAGTAGCCCTCCTCGTTGGCGAACAGACGGGAGTAGCACTGGAGAATGATGGGCGCGCGAAGCTCTTCGGCGGCGGCGATGATACCCATGACGGTCTCCATGTTGTAGATGTTGAAAGCGGGGATAGCGAAGCCGCCCTTGTCCGCGAGGGACAGGACTTCATCAAAGCTGACTAACATTTGGCAAATCTCCTAAAAATTATGAAATTAGTCGATTGTATAACTGCGTTTTACAATCGTTACTCGCGCTTATCGCCGCCGACGGACGGGAATACAGGCGCGGTCTCGTGAAAGACGAAAAAACTCCG
>JAZRXB010000058.1:0-7816 GCA_045600005.1 Eubacteriales bacterium
TGCCGTACCGCCTCCTTTTTTGGTATTATATCATATTTTCCCCCGGAATGCCACAGAAAAAATCTTTTGCAAAAAAATAAAAAAAGGCTTGACAGGACGAATACGCTGTGCTATAATATCTAAGCGTTCACGGAATGCGTCGAAAGACGCGCATCCGATATGGCGGAGTAGCTCAGCTGGCTAGAGCAACCGGTTCATACCCGGTAGGTCATGGGTTCAAGTCCAATCTCCGCTACCAGACTCAGCCAACAGGCTGGGCAATGGCCCGATGGTCAAGCGGTTAAGACACCGCCCTTTCACGGCGGTATCGGGAGTTCGATTCTCCCTCGGGTCACCAGATCCGGACAGCTCCGTTCAAAACGGCTGTTCGGATTTCTTTTTTCGCTGAAATTCAGAAAATCGGAGCGGGTGAATTCCCGCTCCTTTTTCTGTTCAGTCGGCTGTTCCCCGTCCTGTCCTTTCCGCCGAAAGACAGCCGGAAACGTCAGACGGAACCGTCAGCCGATGCGCATACTTTGAACCGTCAGTTACCCTCTCCGGCGTGCTTTGCAAGATATTCCTTGCAGGTGCAGCCCATCTCCCGCTTGAACAGACGCGAAAAATAGCGCGGGTCGTCGACGCCGACCATTGCGGCGGTCTCGCGCACCGTTTTATGCTCGGACAGAAGAATGCGCGCGCCCGCTTCGACCTTCTTTTTCAGCACATACTGCTTGAACGACATTCCAAGCACCGTCTGCGACAGATGCGCCAGATTGGAATACGAGATGTTCAGCCGCTTCGCCGTTTCCGCCGCGCTCAGCTGCGCAAGCGGCAGATAGGCGGCGTTCAGAAAGTCCAGATAAATTCGGAAGGAAACCTCGGAGGTCATGCGGTTCCCGCCGAACAGACGGTTCACATACAGCCCGCGCACGGCGAACTTCACGAGATTCGCATAATGCTTCACCGTCTCCTCGGTCATCGCTGCGGTCTTCCGGTACGCTTCGGACATAGCCTCCCGGTCCGCTTCCGAAAAGCTGTCCGGGTATTCGCGGCAGAGCCGCCGGAACAGCGGCTCGAACTCCATGCTCTCATCCGGGATCGGACGGATCATGCCGAAGTCCACCAGACCGACCGTCGTTCCGTTCTCGCGGATGGGGATGATCAGACTCATCATGCCGAGGTGACAGCGCCACAGCGTATATTCGCCGCCGTTCTCAGCCTCCTCCATGTGTTCGTTGTCCTCACAGTAGCAGCGTTCGAGAAATGCCGGACACTTCTCCTTGCAGTAGGCGCAGAGCGTTCCCTCCACGCCGCCCGACGGGATGGCGACGGCGTAATACCGGTCATGTATGCCGATATTCGCGCCGGTCAGCGCGTTGAAACTCGTCAAAAACGTCCGGATATCCTGCCAGAAAGCATCCGGCGACAGATCGGATGACACAGACTATCCCCTCTTTCCCTGCGTATTTACTATATTATAGCATATTCCGTCCAGGAAAAGCAATGGTTTCTCGAAAAATTGAAGATTTGTGCACATAGATTGATAGGTTTGTGCATTGCTTTTTGAAACGCAAAATGGCATAATGATGTCAGGCGGATCCTACGTTACGATCCGCAGAAAGCGAGTAAGGATTATGTACACAGCAAAACCGACCCGTGAGCAGCTGATCTGGCAGGACATGGAGCTTGGCGTGATCATCCATTACTGCATGGAGATCTACAACCCCGATTTCAAAGGCTATAAAACCGCCGCCGTGCGCACCGAGCTTTCGCCGGAGATCATCCGCCCGACAAAGCTCGACGCGGAGCAGTGGGTCGCCGCCGCCGAAACGATGGGCGCGAAGTACGCGGTGCTGGTCGCCAATCACTGCACCGGCTTTTCTCTCTGGCCCACAAGGGTCAACGATTACAGCGTCGCTTCCCTTGCGTGGAAAAACGGGCAGGGCGACCTCTGCCGCGACTTCATCGAAGCCTGTAAGCGTCACGGCATCCGTCCCGGCTTCTACTATTCCACCGGCTGCAACGGCTACTATGACATTGACGACGCGCATCACGTCTATCGGACCGATAAGTACCGCGCTTTCGTGAAATGCGTCGAAGCGCAGGTGAAGGAACTCTGGACCGAATACGGCGATCTGTTTGAGATCTGGTTCGACGGCGGCATCGTTCCGCCTGAGGAAGGCGGTCCCGACCTCGAACCGCTTCTCGAACGGTATCAGCCGAACGCGATCTGCTTCCAGGGACCGCGCTCCTACGCGCACAACGTCCGCTGGGTAGGCAACGAAAACGGACTCGCCCCGGAAGAATGCTGGGCGACGACAAACGCCGGCGAAGCGCGCTACGACGGAACGGTCGTCCACGAGGAAGCCGGACGCGGCGACCCGGACGGCAGATACTACTGGCCTGCCGAAACCGATATGCCGAACCGTTCGCACAAGGGCTTCGGCGGCGGATGGTACTGGCGCGAGGGCGAGGAGGACACGATCCTGACGCCCGAATATCTCTTTGACTGCTATCTGCGCTCGGTCGGGCGCAACTCGAACCTTCTGCTCGGCATGGGCATCTCGCCGGACGGTGATTTCAAGGATACCGCGCAGTTCAAAGCCTTCGGCGGCCTGATCCGCCGCACCTTTGAAAAGCCCGCTGTCATCCTCACCGCGCCTGCTCCCGCCAGCGTTTATTCCCTGCCGCTCGACCCTTCGCGCCGCCTTCGCTATCTCGTCATCCGTGAAGATATCACCGAAGGACAGCGCATCCGCGGCTGGCGCGTCACGCTGGACGGCAAAGAGCTTCACGCGGGCGCGTGCATCGGTCACAAACGAATTCTCCCGCTCGACCTGCCGACAGCGGGAACGCTCTGCTTTGAAGTCACATCGGATACCGGCAGCCACGCGCTGCGCGATATCGCATTATATTAAATGGAGGAAATCCGTATGAACAGAAAAGCTCTCGGAACGCTTCTTCTCATCCCTGCCCTGCTCGCATCGTCCTGCGGCGGCGCGGCTTCGACCGATACGACGCCGCCTGACACATCCGCTCCGGCGCCTGCCGAAACCACCGCCGCCGAGACCACGCCGGAACAGTACATCGCGGCTCTTCCCGACGCGGACTACGGCGGATATGAATTCCGCATGATCGAAAAGGAAGACGTCTGGACCCTTTCCGGCATCTGGGCGGAGAGCGAGAACGGCGACATTCTGAACGACGCCGTTTACCGCCGCAACCGCGCCGTCGAGGAACGTTACAACATCCATTTCAAACACATCGAACAGTCGGACGTCATGTCGTCCATCTCCAACAGCGTCCGCGCCGGAGAGGACGCCTATGATCTGGCGCTCTGCTATGTCAAGGAAGCGCTGAACACCGCGACCGAAGGGGTCTTCCTGAATCTCCGCACGGTGAAAAACATCGACCTCGATCATCCGTGGTGGGATCAGAGCGGCGCGGAGCTTCTGACCATTGACAATAAGCTCTACGCGGCGTTCTCGGACACGAGCATCCACGACCTTGAATATCTGATGTGCATCGTCTTCAACAGCAAAATGCTCGCGGATTACAAGCTGGACGATCCCTATGAGCTGACGCTCGACGGCAAGTGGACAATGGACCGCTTCCACACCATGAGCCGGACCGTCTCGCGCGACCTTGACGGCGACTCGAAGATGGGCGAAAAGGACCAGTACGGCTTCATCTCCGGTCTCGGCTGCTTCAACAGCTGGCTGACCGCCGCAGATGAGTCCTACTTCGACATCGGCACGGACGGAAGCATCCGCCTGCGCTGCGCGGACGAGACCGTCATCAAAAAGATGGAACTGATCTGCGACTGCATCAACAATACCGACAACGCCGTTTATCTGAACGACAACGCATGGGGTGAAGAAGTCTTCACGAGCGGACGCGCGCTGTTCTATGCGGGCTGTCTGTTCAATATGTCCGCCTACCGCGGTCTCGATCTGCACTTCGGTATCGTGCCGCTGCCGAAATACGACGACGCACAGGAAAACTACTACACGCTGATGAGCAACTGCTCGCTCTGCAGCTGCATCCCCGTCACCGCGTCTGACCCTGCCCGCAGCGGCATGATCACCGAAGCGCTCGGCGCGTACTCCTACCAGACGCTCCGCCATTCGTACTACGATATCATGCTCAAGGACAAGCTCTCACGCGACGACTACACCGTCGAAATGCTCGACATCATCACGGAAAGCAAGACCTCGAACCTCGCCGTCTTCTACGAAAAAGCGCTTGGAAGCATCATCACAGGCTATCTCAACAGCGCGCACGCGAACGGCGCGTCCCAGCTCGTCTCCTACACCGAGTCGGTAAAGAGCGCCTTTGAAGCAGCTATGGGCAAGATCGTCGAAGCCTACCGGAAGGCCGCCGACTGAACACGCCGAATTCCCGGAGCGGGTCCGCTCCGGGAATTTTTCTTTATAAAACCAAAAGCCGCCGTTCTCTTGACAGATCGGCGCTGTTGTGATATAGTGATATAGTGGAGCTGAAAAAGTTTTGTATCCCTCAGAAAGGACGGTATCTTCATGTTCCCGAACAACTTTGACGAATCTCTTCTTTCACCGACGTTTCTCTATCACCCCGGCGGCGAATACGCCGATTCCGAACGAAAATGGCAGGGCATTCCCGGCATCGAGCGGACGAAGGGCGGGCGGCTGTATTTCGGCTTCTATTCCGGCGGTGTGACCGAACAGCCCGGCAACTTCGTCCTGCTGATCAGGAGCGACGACGACGGAAAGACCTTCTCCGCGCCTTTTCTTGCCGTCGTGCCGCCGACGCCGCGGGTCCGCTGCTTTGACGAATGCCTGTGGATCGACCCGAAAGGGCGTTTCCATCTCTTCTGGGCGCAGAGCTATAAACTGCTCGACGGACGGGTCGGCGTCTGGGAAGCGGTCTGCGATGACCCGGACGCGGACGAACCGGTCTTCTCCGCTCCCCGCCGGATCGCCAACGGCATCATGATGAACAAACCGATCGTTCTGTCGACCGGCGAATGGCTCCTCACCTGCGGCATTTACGAGGGAATGTGTTCAAAGGAGATCCTGCTTGCCGAAGAACGTTTCTCGAACGTCTATGTCTCCCGCGACGAAGGCGGGACCTTTGTCCTTTCCGGTCACACCGATTACAAAGACCGCCTGATCGACGAGCATATGAACGTCGAACGGAAGGACGGCTCAGTCTGGATGCTCATCCGCGGACGGCACGGTATCGGACAGGCGTTCTCGTATGACAAAGGCGAAACGTGGACCGAGGCGGAGGATTCGGGACTCGGCGGTCCCGGCTCGCGCTTCTGCATCCGCCGCCTGAAAAGCGGACGGCTGCTTCTCATCAATCATCACGATTTCACCGGACGGAACAATCTCAAAGCCATGCTTTCCGACGACGACGGAAAAACATGGCAGGGTTATCTGATGCTCGACGAGCGCAGTCAGGTCTCCTACCCGGACATGACCGAGGACGACGCGGGAAACCTGTACATCACCTATGATTTTGAGCGGTACGGCGCGCGGGATATCCTGCTTGCCAAAGTGACGGAAGCCGATATTCTGGCAGGAAGGCTGATCACGCCGACCTCCTTCCTCCGCCGCGTCGCAAACCACGCTTCGGGCGAACACGTTGAGGTGTCAAACTGGAAGGATGCGAATCCGTAAAGCAGGACGACCGGAAACCTCTGAAAATCCGGAAAGCAGAATAAACCCCGATACTGCGCGTATCGGGGTTTATGAATTTTCAGAGACAGCCTATATCATATTGCTGTTCAGCTGACTGTTCAGCCGGTATTCGCTCGGCGGTATCCCGACCCGGCTTCGGAACGCCGTGCTGAAATAATACACCGACGTGAAGCCGCATAACGCCGCGACCTCGCTGATCGGCATTTCGTTCTGACCGCCCAGCAGCTCCTTCGCCCGCTCCATGCGCAGTCCGGTGAGATACGCCGCAGGAGACGTGCCAAGCTCGGACGAGAACAGCCGTCTCATCTGCGACTGACTGATGTGAAACAGCTCCGCCACCCGTTCCATGCGAAGGTCCGCGTCGGTATAATGGCGGTACAGATAGTCCGTGATCTGCAGAATGCGGCTGTTTTCGTTGTACAGACAGCAGTTGATCGCGTAGTCCTTCGCCAGCGTGCTGAGCAGCGCGTAAAGCTCGCTTTTCACGTCCATCTTCCGGCAGAGCGACGTGCCGCGCCACAGCCGGATGATCGCCTCGAACCGGTCGTGGATCAGCTTCTGCCCGACAGGATGAAAGCAGTTCGGGATCGGGAACCGCTCGTAACTCGACGAGTCATCCATCACAAAGTCGATCATGTGATAGCGGAACGGTCCGTCTGACAGAGCGATTCCCTTATACGGCACGACGGTCGAAAATTTCAGCACATCGCCTTCTCTCGCGTTCAGCACCCTGTCGCCGTATTCGTACTGGATACGCCCCTCGTCCAGATAGATCAGCCCGCAGACGGGACGCAGTTCCTTGTTTGGACGTTTCCATTTTTCCTGTCTCAGTTCGACCGCCTGCATGATCTCCCTCACTGAAAGATTTGCGGCGGTAAAATCCGCTACCGTCAGTTTTCTGCTCAATCCTTCTCTCCCCTTTCCCTGCTTTCCATTATACAGCCGATTCTGCGTTCTGTCAAGCAGATTGTGAGTGAAAATCAATAATATGACCGAAAATCGCAAATAAGATGCGCGAATATCTTAAATCATTTGCGTGAATATTCGATTGCAGAGCTTCATTTTGTGTGTTATAATGATATTGTCAGACAGTCTGCTCTGCTGTCATCAAACCGAAAGAGGTGAATCTCTGATGAATCTTGATTTTTCCCGCGATCTGCCCTCTCTTGAAAACGAATTCGAGAAAGCCGTCTGGGACGAGACGACCGGCATGGACGCCGCGTCTCTCCAGAACGCGCTCGCCGCGTTTGTGAAGGAGAACCGTTCGCTCCCCATGCCGATCCTCCGCGCAAAGGCGCTCGCCTTCACGCTCGAAAACGCACAGCTCTCCTTCAATCCCGCCACGCCCTTCTCCGTCAAGCTGAATCTCGGCGTCAGCTACGCGGGCGCCGCCGGTCAGGACCTGTTCGCCCGGACGCTGTACTATCCCATCCGCGCAGAGGTGCTTTCCGAAAAGGAACCGGAGCTTTGGAGCGCGCTCGGCGTGCTCGGCAGAATCGGCGCGGGCGCGTCGGACGTCGACTACTGGCACACCGTTCCCGACTGGGAACGCTTATTACGGCTCGGCTTCCCCGGACAGCTCGCCGAAGCCGAAGCCGCCCGCGATAAGGCGCTCGCTGACGGCACGATGACCGAATCCCGCCGCCTGTTCTGGGAAGGCGTGATCCTGTCGCTGAAAGCCGTCCTCGCGTTCTTCGGGCGCGTTTATCAGAACTCGCTTCGCTGTCAGGTCCCGGATTTCTCCGAAGCGCTGTCGAATCTGATGAAGCGTCCGCCCGAAACGCTTTATGAGGTCATGCTGTTCAGCACGCTCTATCTGTATATGGAAGAGATCGGCGTGGAACGCGGGCGCTCGCTCGGACCGATCGACCGGCTCTATCTGCCCTATTACCTCCATGACCTTGAAACCGGCGCGCTGACAAAAGACGAAGCCGCCGAGCTGTTCCGCTACTATTTCATCCATTTCAGCGCGGCGAAGCGCTTTGCCGCTCAGCCGTTTACCATCGGCGGCGCGGACGAGAACGGCGTTCCCTTCGCAAACGAGCTGACCGATCTCATCCTTGACGTCTACGGTTCGATGGACGTCGTGAATCCGAAGATCCACTTCCGCTATCATCCGAATCTCCCGGCGCATCTGCTGACAAAGGTCCTCA
>JAZRXB010000059.1:0-3632 GCA_045600005.1 Eubacteriales bacterium
GCTGACAAAGGTCCTCACGCTCATCCGCGCGGGAAAGAGCGGCATCTGCGTCCTGAACGACGAGGTGATCACCGCCGGCTACGAACGGCTCGGCATCCCGAAGCGCGACGCCGTGCGCTACGTTCTGCTCGGCTGCTACGAGCCCGTCATCATGGGCAAGGAGGAAGCCGAGATCGGCGACTGCTGGATGAACATCGCCAAGGCCGCCGAGCTGGTCTTCCGCTCCGGACGCGACAAATTCACCGGACTGTCCTTCGGTCCCGAAACGCCGGAGGATTTCGATAGCTTTGAGGACTTCTTCGCCGCCGCGCTCCGACAGATCGACTTCATCACCGACACGTCGATGGCGCTCTGCGAGCGTCAGAGAGCCTGTGTGAACGAGATCAACCCGTCGCTTCTCTACTCCGCCTCCTTCGCGCAGTGCATCGAAAAGGGCGAGGACGTGCATTCATCCGCACCGATGGATTACAACAATTCGTCGATCAAATGCTACGGCTTCGGTACGCTGATCGACTCGCTCAGCGTCGTGAAGAAGTTCGTCTTCGACGAAAAGAAGCTGACCTTTGCCGAGCTGAAAAAAGCGCTCGACGACAACTGGACCGGTCACGAGCTGCTCCGCGCCGAGATCCGTTCCGACCCGGATAAGTATGGCAACGGCGCTCCTCTGCCCGACGAACTTCTCCGCCGGGTCTTCGATCATATCACAGACCGGATCGTCGGCCGTCCCAACACGCGCGGCGGCGTATGGCGCTTCGGCATGGATTCGATCACCAACAACCTCTACATCGGAACCCTGACCGCCGCAACGCCCGACGGACGGCGCGACCATGAGGAAATCTCGAAGAACCTCTGCGCGACCAACGGCATGGACCGAAACGGCGTGACCGGTCTGATGGCGTCGCTGCTGAAGATCGACCAGACCAAAGCCATCGACTCCGCGATCCTCGACTTCATCGTCCATCCGTCGGCGGTCGAGGGCGAAAAGGGTCTGGAAGCGTTCCGCGATCTCGTGCGGACCTACTTCTCGGCAGGCGGCTTCGCGGTGCAGGGCAACATGGTGTCGGGCGAAACGCTCCGCGACGCGCAGGCTCACCCCGAACGCTACCGCAATCTCCAGATCCGCGTCTGCGGCTGGAACGAATACTTCACCTCGATGAGTAAAGGAATGCAGGATATGTTCATCCGGCAGACTGCGGGGTCCGTATGATCTTCGCCGTCAAACCGTTTGAGATCCACGACGGAGACGGCGTTCGCACGACCGTTTTCTTCAAGGGTTGTCCGCTCCGCTGCCGCTGGTGCCACAATCCCGAAGCCTTCACCGAAGCGCCGCAGCTCTCCTTCTCCCCCGACCTGTGCCGCGCCTGCGGACTCTGTGCCGCGGTCTGTCCGACCGGCGCGCAGAGCCTTAGGAATGGCGTCCATACCTTTGAACGCGCGGACTGCAAAGCCTGCGGGGTCTGCGTGAAAGTCTGCGAAGCGCGCGCGCTCCGGCTGTACGGCGAGAACGCGGAGTCTCCCGCTTCCCTTGCCGACCGGCTGGCGCGGGACAAACGCTTCTTCGACGCGAGCGGCGGAGGCGTTACCCTTTCGGGCGGCGAGCCGCTGATGCAGGCGGACTTCTGCGCAGAGCTGTTAAAAAATCTGAAAGCCCTCTCGATCAACACGGCGGTCGACACCTGCGGCTTCGTGAAGCGCGAGGTCTTCGACCGGGTGATCCCGTACACCGACACGTTTTTATACGACGTGAAAGCCTTCGACGAGGACGTGCATCTTCGCTGCACCGGCGTTCCGAACGGGCTGATCCTCGACAACCTCCGTTATCTTGACAGCCGGGGCTGCCGCATCGAGGTGCGCATCCCCTATGTTCCGGGATACAACGACGATCAGCTCCCGAAGATCGGACGTTTTCTCGCCGGACTTTCCCGCATCGTCCGCGTCCGCGTCCTTCCCTACCACAGCTTCGCCGAAGACAAATACAGATCGCTCGGCATGACGTTCCCCACCGCGTCGGTCCGCGTGCCGGACCGTGCGGAGATCGACGAAGCCGTCCGGCTTCTGCGGGACATGGGCTGTCCCGCGTCCTCGCCGGACGCGCTCTGACACCGTGAATCGGCAATCCCGTTCCCTATGGCATATCAAAATAAATATAAAGGAGAAATCACATGAAAAAGCGTCTTCTTTCCCTGCTTCTGCTCAGCGCACTTCTTCTTTCGTCCTGCGGCGGGACCGCAGGAGCCGGTACGACCGAAACCACGGAGAACATCCCTGAAACCACTGCCGAGCCGGAACCGGTCTACGACCTCGAAGGCTTCACGCTCAACATCGGCAAGATCTCGCAGGACCAGATCGTCTGGGTCCTCACCACGGTCGGCGTTGAGGAAGAAAACGGCGACGTACTGAACGACGCCTTCGCCAGACGCAACCAGATCGTGACCGAAAAGTACAACTTCAACATCGTCGAGACCGAGCTCGGCGGGACCGGCGACGTCAACAATATGCTGACCAAGATCGTCAACGCCGGTGAGGACACCTATCAGACCTTCTTCACGCGCATCGACCAGTACGGCGGACCGATCATGAACGGGATGCTGACCGACGTCACGACCGTCGGAACGATCGACCTGTCGAAGCCCTGCTGGAACCAGAACCTGATCGACTCCCTCTCGGTGAAGGAGCACGTCTATATTCTGGACGGCGACATCACCGCCGCCGCCGAGGACTGCGTGGAAGTCCTCGTTTACAACACCTCCTACGCCAACGCGCTGAAGCTCGACAACCTCTACGACGCGGTGCGCAAGGGTACGTGGACCATCGACAAGATGTATGCCTGCACCAAGGCGGCGACCAGCGACGTCAACGGCGACACCAAGATCGACTATGACGACGCGGTCGGCGTTGTCGCAAACAACGACGGTCTGACCGCCATGCTCGTCAGCTGCGGCGCACAGGCGATCACGAAGAAGGGCGACGATGTGCTCGTCACTGCCGACACCGATCTCTATGCGCGCGCCTTCGCCAAGGTCGCACAGATCTACGCAAGCGACGTTTACCTGCCCTACGGTCCCATGCAGGCGGGCGACCATGTATCGCACCTTGAGACCAACCATCTGCTGTTCGACAACTGCGTCACCTCGTTCGCACGCCGCTTCCTTCGCGAGTGCAAGACCGACTTCGGTTTCCTGCCCACGCCGAAGCTCGACGAAAAGCAGGAGAACTACATCTCGGTCGTCTGCAACTCGACCTGCGGCTTCGTTATCCCGAAGTCCTGCGCGGACCTCGACAACACCGGTCTCGCGCTCCAGCTTCTCTGCCAGAACAGCTCGGAGATCACCTCCGCCTACTATGACATCTGTCTCCAGAGTAAGTACACCCGCGATGAGGAATCGTGGGAAATGCTCGCCATTTCGATCGAAAACATCGTCTATGATGTCGGCTATATCTTCAACACCCAGTTCAGCGGCCTTCATACCAAGCTGTTAAGCGCGCTCACCGAAGGCGGCGACACGCTCGCATCGACCGTCGCTTCGCTGCGCGACGCCGCCGAAGCCGGCATCGAAAAGTTCTACAATCCCGCAGAGGAATAAGGCTTCCGACCGCCCGGCGCAGTTCCCCCAAAATCCCCCGAAAGCCCC
>JAZRXB010000060.1:0-42104 GCA_045600005.1 Eubacteriales bacterium
CCACCAAAACCGGGCGGGACCCGGGCCCCCCCGTGTTTCCACGGCGCCGTTTCCTGCTTTCGGGATAAATCTCCGCAAACGTGCGGCAGAAGGCACGTTTCCTCTGCTTTGGGGAAAGAACCTCCGCCGACATTCAGCGAAAGCCGTAAGGCGTCCCCCTGCTTTCGGGGAAAAACGTCGGCGGATGTTCGGCGAAAGCCGAAAGGCATTCCCCTGCTTTCGAGGAAAAACGTTTGCGGACGTTCGGCGGCAGTCTGACGCCGCATTCCTTCTGTCACCGGGGAAGCGCCCGCTCCGGTCCGATCAGACGGCGCAGGACCGGGCAGAACGCATACAGCGGTACACAGAGCAAAAACCATAAGGCGCTGTAAAGCAGGCAGATCTGTCCGCCCACGTTGAAAAAAAGCCGCGAATAATCCCACACATCCCAGCCGAGCAGGATGTTCACGAAAAATCCCACCCACAGCTCGGTCAGCGTAATGGCAAGACTGCCGACAAGACAGCGCTTCCACATCGTTTCTCCGTGCCACGCGCCGTCCGCAAGGTAGATGAGCAGGAAACAGATCCCTCCGGTCAGCGCCATCGTCCAGTGTGTATAGCCGCGCCAGAGGATCTCGATCAGACTGTATCCGCCCGCGCCGACAAAGAGGACCGCCGGGTATTCAAACCGTTTTTGCATGATGCCGCACTCCTTCCTGTTCTGCCGTTCCGCCCGGCAGACCGGACCGATCGGAAGAACAGGAACAGTCTGCCCGAAACGGTAAATTTTTATGCGAAAAAGACGGGATCCGCGCTCTGACGGCGGTCAGTTTTCCGAAAATCAAGGAAAGTTTACGCTTTGTCCTTGAATTTGTCTGTCGTATCATGTATAATAAAGGTATTATCAAGAAAAATGGGAGCGGTCAAGGCTATGATTAAATTTCTTCACTGCGCGGATCTGCATCTGGACAGTCCGTTGTCGGCGCTCGACGTGCGGCGGGCGGAGGTCAGACGCAACGAAATGCGCGCGGCGTTTACCTCCATGACGCTCTTCTGCCGGATGAACAAGGCGGATCTGCTTCTGATTTCGGGCGATCTGTTCGACGGCGCTTATGTCACGAAGGATACGATCGCGCTGATGAAACGGGAGTTCGAGGCAATGCCCGACTGCAAGGTCGTCATCGCGCCCGGCAATCACGACCCCTATACGCCGCAGAGCTATTACCGGCGGGAGAAATTCCCGGACAACGTTTTCATTTTCCGCTCCGGGGAGCTTTCCTCCTTTGATTTTCCTGAACTGAATACGACCGTTTACGGCTGGGCGTTCACGTCTGACCGCATGGAAACAAGTCCGCTCGACGGCGCTGTCGTCGACGATCCGAACCGCATCAACCTGCTTGCCGCGCACTGCGATCTCGACGCGGCGGGTTCGCCCTACTGCCCGGTGACGTCCGCAGAGCTGGAAGCGGCGGGCTTCGATTACGCGGCGCTCGGTCATCGGCACACCTTTTCCGAAATGCAGCCGATCGGCGGAGGGTATGCGGCGTATGCGGGCTGTCTGGAAGGACGCGGCTTCGACGAGACCGGCGTCAAGGGCGCGGTCATCTGCGGCGCGAAGAAGGAAGACGGGCAGCTCGGCTTCGCCTCCAAGTTCATGCGCTTCTGCAAGCGCCGCTATGAATGCGACGAGCTTGACGTGACCGGCGCGAAAACCAACGCGGACGTGGTCGGCGCGCTGTCCTCCCTCATCGCGGGGAAGCATTACGGCGACGATGTGCTGCTGCGCGTCAGACTGACCGGAAACGTGGCGGGCGACCTCAGAATGTCAAAGAGCTTTCTCGTCAGTCAGTTCCCGTCGCTGTTCTGTCTCGATCTGATCGACGCGACGGTTCCGCTTCTGGACGCGGAGGAGCTGGCGGGCGATCCGACCATCCGGGGCGCGTTCTACCGTTCGCTTGCCGGAATGCTGACGAGCAGCGACCCGAAGGAACGCGAGACCGCTGCGCTTGCTCTCCGGTACGGACTTTCCGCGCTGGCAGGCGGCGAGGTAACAGATTATTGAAGGTGCGGGTACGGACAGAATCATGAACAATCAGTATTTTATCATCGAACAGCTGCACATCGACTCCTTCGGAAAGCTCTCCGGCTGCGATTTTTCGCTGAGCAGCGGCATGAACCTGATCGAGGGCGCGAACGAAAGCGGCAAATCCACCATCGCGGCGTTCATCCGTTATCTGCTGTACGGCATGAGCGCGAAGGAACGCGCTGCGGTGGCGAGCTGGGGAAACGGCTCGCTCGGCGGCAGCATGACGGCGCGGGTCGGAGAAAAGCGCTACCGGATCGAACGCATGACGGCGAACGCTTCGGCGCGCGACAATGTGCAGATCATCGACCTTGACGATTCCTCGGCGGTCAGCCGGGGCGAAGCGCCGGGCGAATGGTTCTTCGGCGTCGGCGCGGAGACTTTTTCGGACACGGCGTTCGTGTCGCAGCTCGGCGGCGCGGCGACTGGCGAAAAGACAGCCGAGAGCATCGGAAACATCCTGTTCTCGGCGGATGAGAACGTCAACACCGCCAAGGCGGTGTCAAGGCTGGACGCCGCCCGCGTTCAGCTGCTGCACAAGAACGGAAAGGGCGGCAGGATCGCCGAGCTTGACGAGGAATGCGCCGCGCTGGAGACCCGGCTGGCCGCCGCGCTCCAGACGAGCCGGGATATCCGCTCGAAGGAAGCGCAGCTCGCCGATCTGAAAGGCAAGGCGGCGGCGGCTCATGAAAAAGCGGAAGAACTGAACCGTCAGCTCTCCCGGTTTGAAGCCGGAACGCTGGTCGGACTGTTCGACCGGATGAAGTCCCTGCAGGAACGGCTGGACGGGCTTCGCACCGAGCTTGTCGAGATCGACGCGCCCGATCCGGTCGAGGTGGAACGGCTGAACGCGCTGGTCACGCGCATGGAGACCTGTCAGAAGGAACTGAACGAAGCGAAGCTGCGCGCCGCGGAGAATCCATTCGCGGGAACGCGGGAGATCGGGAAATTTGAACAGCAGATGCTGGACGATTATCTGGAATACGGCGGTTACGAGCGCGTTCGGAACGACTGCGAGTCTTACCGTACCGGCGCGAAGACCTATCTGACGGTCGGACTGTCCACGCTGATCGTGGGGCTGGTGTTATTGATTTTAGGCGTCGTTCCGATGCTGCTGACAAGACCGGTCGGCAAATGGTGGCTGATAGGCGCGGTGCTCGTGTGCGCGCTGGCGGCGGCGATGTTCGTGATCAGCTCGCGTCAGAAGCGGGCGGCGGACGAGCTGGAAAACCGGTTCGACGTCGATGAGCTGGAAGCGATCCTGTCGCGGCGAAGCTCGTGGAGCGCCGGCTCCGATCAGCCGACGGTAAAGGAAGCAGAACGCCGCCTTGCCGAAGCGGTCAGCGCAGCGGAGGAATTCGGCGAGCCGGATGAACTGCGCCAGAAGCTCGACGCACTGAATCAGAGCCTGAACGAGGCGGGCGTGATGAAAGCCGAGTACGACCGTCAGCTCAGCCTGTATTATTTGATGCGTGAGCAGCTGGGCGGATACGACGAGGCGGAGCTGCGTGAAAAGCTTGAAGACACGATCGAGTTTGATAAGATAGACGCCGAGAAGCTGCCGACGATGCGGCGCGAGGCTACGCTGGCGGCCAGACTGTCGGAGGAGCTGGACCGGCATATCGTCGAGCTGGAAAAAACGCTTGCGGGACTGTATCCCACCTGTGAAAACCCGTCGAAGCTCAGCGACCGTCTCAGCGCAGCCGGGATGGAACGGGATGAATTGAAGAAAAAGCACGACGCTTATCTGCTTGCCTGCGAAAAGCTCGGCGAAGCCGGCGAACAGCTTCGTCAGGGCGTTTCGCCGCAGCTGGCAAAAGGGACCGCCGCACGGATGGAGCGGATCACGGACGGCAAATACCGTGAGCTTGGCGTATCGTCTTCGCTTGTCCTGACGGCGGCTGACGCGCACGGTTCGCATCCGCTCGAAGCGCTGAGCGCGGGCACGCAGGACGCGGCGTATCTGTGTCTGCGGATGTCGCTGATCGAACTGCTTTATCGGAAAGCGCAGCCGCCGATGATCTACGACGAGAGCTTTGTACGTCAGGATGACGAACGGCTCTGTGCCTTCCTGAAGCTGCTTGACGGAGAAGGCGGGCAGAGCATCCTGTTCACCTCGAATTCGCGCGAAGCCGCACAGATGAGCCGGCTCGGTGCGTTCCGGCATATCAGACTGTGAAATTTTACGTCTAAACAGGCTGCTTTTTCGGCAGAATGGAGCATGGGAAAATCGCGGAAACGCTTGACATCTGTCTGCGGATATGCTATAATACATCGGTATGCTGACAGCATTGCCGCGCTTTACGCGGCAGGCTGTCCCGCATTTTTTATTCAGAAAAAGAAAGATAAAGAGAAAACTGAAAGGGATTTTTACTGATGAACAGACGCATTGGCACCAGACTTATGGCGCTTCTTCTGCTGGCAGGCATTCTGACCTCCTGCGGAGAGGCCGCCGCTCCGGTCGGTTCGGACGAGACGACCGAGCCTGTCGTTGAAACGGAGATCTACGAAACTGTGGCAACCCCCGATCTCGGCGGATACAAGTTCAACGTATGCAACAACACGTCCAACTTCGCTTATCAGAAGATCGACGTGGAGAGCGAATCCGGCGAAGCGCTCGACGACGCCATTTACCGCCGCAACCGTGAGGTCGAAGAAAAGCTCAACATCACCATTTCCGTTCAGGATATGGCGTACAACGAAGTCATCGACCAGATCAAGAAGAACGTGACGGCAGGCGACAACCCCTACGACATTTATTATGACGAGAGCGGTCAGTTCCAGGCCAACGGCATTTTCGGCGGATACTGCGCCGACATGGCTGACGTTTCCACGGTCCACTACGACAGCCCGTGGTGGAACGAGGGCGCAATGGAAAGCGTTCAGATCGACGAACACCGCTACTTCCTCTACAATGACATCGACGTCATGTTCTACGAGTGCTACGCCGCTTATCTTGTCAACCTCTCGATGGCGGAAGACCTCAAGCTGCCTGACTTCTATCAGCTGGTCGAAGACGGAAAGTGGACCTTCGACGCACTGAAGACCAACATTCTCGCCGCTTCCCGCGACCTCGACGGCAACGGCAAGTACGATGAGCACGACCAGTACGGCTGCGTGTTCTATGACAGCTGCAACCCCGGTTACTTCATCGCGGCAGGCACGCACCTCATCACGAAGGATGAGAACGGCAAGCCGTTCTGGAACGGCGTGACCGCGCGTCAGACGGACATCTACGACAAGATCGTCGACTGCCTGTTCAGCCGCAAGGACGCGATCCGCACCGCCGGTTCCGCCGGGCTTGGCGCAAAGGACCAGCACGGCTTCTTCCACGACGGACAGAGCTTATTCTACTACGAGCCGATCGGTTCTCTCAAGAAGTTCCGCGACGCCGATTTCAACGTCGGTATCCTTCCGTTCCCGAAGTATGACGAGGCACAGGCAGAATACGGTTCCTTTATCTGCTATATCGCTCCCGCCTGCGTCGTTCCGGTCACCTGCAAGGACACCGAAAAGATCGGTTCCATCCTCGAAGCGCTCGCGGCTTACTCGAACAAGTACGTCCGTCCCGCTTACTTCGACACCACGCTGACCTTCAAGTACGCGCACGATGAGAAGTCGCAGGAAATGCTCGATATGATCCTGAAGAACGGCGAATTCGACCTTGCCGACCTCTATGACTGGGGCGGGATCCGCACGAAGGTCAGAAGCATGATGAACAGCCCCGCCGGAAACTGGGCGTCCACCTTTGAAAACATCAACTCGATGATCGTTTCCGGTATCGAAGCTTCTCTGAACGCAAAATCCTGACCATGAACCGTCGTCCGGCACAGGGCGGCGGACGGAAGGGAAAATGACCGGACTGCGGTCGACCGCGTTTTGCCGCGGCAATTCATGAAAACAGGCGGCGCGGCAGGTTATGCCGCGCCGCTGTTATATTTAAGTAAGGAGTGAATCAGGATGAAACTTTCCGTCAGCAGCTATTCCTTCGCTCAGTATACGCGCGATGGGCGCATGACGCTTTTCGACGCGATCGAAAAAGCCGCCGAGATCGGCTTTGAAGGAATGGAATTCATCGACCTCGACAAAACGGTCACGGAACAGGACAAACGGCTCGAGCTTGCCGGACAGGTCCGCGCCGCCGTGGAAAAGACCGGCATGAAGATGGTCGCCTACACCATCGGCGCAAACCTCTGGCAGAAGGACCCGGAAGCGCGCCGTGCGGAGATCGAACGCCTGAAACGCGAGGTCGACGTTGCCGAAGCGCTCGGCGCTCCGCTGATGCGTCACGATCTCGTCTGGCAGCTCGACAAGACCGGCGCGGGACGCAGCTTCCTCGGCATGATCCCGCAGCTCGCCGAATCGGTCCGTGAGATCTCCTCCTACGCCGAGACGAAGGGCATCCGCACCTGCTCGGAGAATCACGGCAGGATCGCGCAGGACAGTTATCGCATGGAAGCTTTCTGCGCCGCCGTCAACCATGACAACTACGGTCTGCTCGTCGACATCGGCAACTTCATGGGCGCGGACGAGGAGCCGCCGGTCGCCGTTTCGCGCGTGGCGAACTTCGCATTCCACGTTCATGCGAAGGACAACTTGATCGTTCCCGAACAGCTCGCCGCCGCTCTGAAGCTCGGCGGAAGCCGCGGACAGAATTACTATGTTCCGTGCGCTATCGGCGACGGTTCGGTCCCGGTGAAGCGCTGCCTGTCCATCCTGAAAAAGGCGGGCTACGACGGCTGGGTCACGCTCGAATACGAGGGCAGAGAAGACGCCGTTGAGAGCATCGTCAAGAGCTATCAGCGTCTGAAAGGTTATCTCGCCGCGCTTTGAGACCGATACGAAAAACACCTCCGCAGAATGCGGAGGTGTTTTTCGCGTTACCGGTTGTCCTTGTTGATGGCTTCCCAGATACCGTTGATGTAAACGGCGCCGAGCGCACGGTCGTAGAGACCGTAGCCGGGACGTCCGGTCTCGCCCCAGATCATGCGTCCGTGGTCGGGACGGATGTAGCCGTCGAAGTCGACATCCCACGCGGCTTTCAGGATCTCGTACATATCGAGCGTGCCGTCTTCGCTTCTGTGACCCGATTCATTGAAATCACGCGGGCCGGTGATCTTGATGTTGCGGGCGTGCAGGAAGTGGATGCGGCGCATTGCGCCGAAGTGACGGATCATGTCCACAACGTCGTTCTTCGGGTCAACGCCCAGAGAACCGGTGCAGAGGGTCAGACCGTTGCACTCGCTGTCAACGAGACGGCAGAACCGTTCGAGATTCTTCGCGTTCGTGATGACGCGCGGCAGACCGAAGATGCCCCACGGCGGATCGTCGGGATGGATCGCCATTTTGATGCCGTTCTCCTCGCAGACCGGAATGATGCCGTGCAGGAAATAACTCATGTTTTCCCAGAGCTTTTCCTCGTCGATCGACTTGTATTCGGAAAGCAGCGCGCGCAGACCGTCCTGCGTGTAGCTTTCGTCCCAGCCGGGCAGCGAGAGCTTCTTGGTGTTCGGGTCCATCGCAAGGACCTCGGCGTCACGGTAGATCAGACAGGTCGAACCGTCCGGATTCTTATGCGACAGGTCGGAGCGCAGCCAGTCGAACACCGGCATGAAATTGTAGCAGATGACCTTGACGCCCGCGTCGGCGAGCTTCTTGATGTTGCGGCGGTAAACCTCGATGTACTCGTCGCGCGAGGGCTTGCCGAGCTTGATGTCCTCATGAACGGGGACGCTCTCGACGACCTCGAAGCCGAGACCGTGCGCGTTTGCCGCGTTTTTGACCTTCGCGATGCTTTCGGCGCTCCATTCCTTTCCGGGCGGAACGTCGTAGACAGCGGAAACAACGCCGCTCATGCCCGGGATCTGCGAAATGTATTCAAGGCTGACGGGGTCGTTTTCGCCGTACCAGCGGAAGGTCATTTTCATTTCCTTCATTACAGTAACCTCCTTTGGCGGTTGATATTATCATGATACACTCTTTTTTCGGTTTTGTCAAGAAAAAATCCGCCCGGATTGGGCGGATTTTATTGGTTTTTGCTCACGAGACGGAAAAGCAGGTCAGAACGCCTCGGTAAGACCGTGCTTTTTGTAGTACGCAAGACTGTATTCCGCGCCGATCAGCCATTCACAGCAGTTGTGCGGACGGGCGAAGCCGAAGAACATCTCGCCCTCCTTTTCGGCGTGGACCTCGATCTCGACGAGATTCCACTGACCGTCGATCTTGCCGGTCTTGGTGTTGACAGTCGTCTTGCCGCGGTGATACGCCGGGACGTAGATCGAGCCGTCACCGGTCAGGACCTCCTCGCCGTTGAGCCTGCAAACGAACGAAACGCCGTCGGTCATGCAGCCCAGCCGCACGGGCATGAACGGGTTGACCTTGACCGCCGTGCGGTAGAGATGATCGCCCGCCGGAACTCTCTGGAAGACCTCGTCCGCTTCGAGAACGACTTCTTCGCCGGTCGTCTTGTTTTTGCGGAGCCACGGGATGGTGACGGCAAGACCGGCGGTCACGGTCCACGTGATCCCATCCGCCGTGAAGTCGATATCCAGCTCGTTGTCGCGCACATGGCGCTTTTCCATCCGGTCGGGAAGGATTTCAAACGCGAAATCCTGCTCCGCCGCTTTTTCCAGCGAGAAATCGAACGAGGACGGCGAGACCTTCCAGCCCTCCGGCAGATGCAGCGTGAAGCTGCCCGACAGCGGCTTTTCAAGCGGATTGCGGATGGACAGCGTGAACGCGGCGGGCTTTCCGGGTGCGACGGCGACCGTTTCGGGATAGATCAGGCGGGCGGTCAGCGGCGTGCAGGAAATCAGCGCTTCGTGAGGGGAATCCATGCGGTCGGCGGCGTGCGTGTCCGAAGTCCACGGTCTGTGCATCGGCGGGAGAGCGGGAACATCGGTCAGCGAGACCGGGGAGCCGTAGTAGCGCAGCACCTCGTCCGCCGTCTGAGCGATCCGGTCACAGAAGCCGCCGATGGTGCGCGGCTCGTGAATGCCCATGACCGAGCAGTTCAGCACCAGCTCGTCGCCGATGGGCGCGGTCCACTCGCTGCCGATCGAATCGGGCGCGATGATGCCGATGATCGAGCCGAGGGTCGCGCAGGTGCAGTCGGCGTCGTAGCCGAGTCCGCAGGCAGTGCAGATGGCGCGGTTGAAATCGCCCTGTCCGTTCTCATCGCAGGACGCCAGCCATGAGATGACGATGAAGCTGAGATTGATCGTCACGTCGGTCCAGTTCTGAACATAGTAATGCTCCAGCACCAGCTCGCGCGCCTTATATGCGTCGCCGGTCGATCTGATATAGCCGATGCTGTCACGGATGCCGCAGGCCAGACGTCCGTCGGGCGCGATGTACGAAAGACCGGTCTCGATGAGCTTCATCACGTCGCTCTCGACGAACGCGGCGCTCTCGACGGCGGTCAGGAAAACGCAGGCTTCCATGCCGTCGTCATAGTGGTCGGTGCAGGCGTCCTCACGGGCGAGCCGGACCGCCAGATCGGGGTCGCCGGGCGCAAGGCACGCCCACAGCTCGCTGCGGATGGCGGCTCCCATGCCGCCGTGGAATTTGTTGCAGTAGAAGCCGGACAGCGGGGCATAGCGTTTGAGCGCCGTGTTCCAGCGCGCCGCGCCGTACTCGTCGGGACCGCCGTCCTGTAAATGACACCACAGCGACGACAGATGATGCCGGTTGACCGGCAGACCGTACCGGCGGATGATCTCGAGATTGATGACCTGTAATTCCAGATCGTCGTTCGCCATCATCTGCGTCGGAACGGGGTCGTAGCCGTGGATCTCAAAGGTCGTCCGCTTTCCCTCGAAGGGACCGCCGAGCGTGCCGCCGACCGCTTTGCCGACAAAGCAGCCGTCGAGCTTTTTCCGGTATTCCGAATAATTCATGGTGAAGCCTCCTGATGGTACTTGATTTATCGTTATGATAGCACATTTTCTGCCTTTTGTCAATGACCGATCCTGTATGAGACTGGTTTTCTGCTGGATCGGAAGCGGTCAGTCC
Organism: Eubacteriales bacterium; assembly: GCA_045600005.1. GTDB lineage: Bacteria > Bacillota > Clostridia > Oscillospirales > CAG-272 > Flemingiibacterium. The sequence goes on from JAZRXB010000060.1 coordinate 10,076, forward strand.
GCTTCGATGACGCGGTAGCCCTCGGCGGTCGTCAGATGCACCGCGTCATCGCCGAACAGCCCGGTCAGCTGTTTTAAGTGCGTCACGAGAAGAAAGCTCACGCCGCGCTCCGACAGATAGCGCAGGATATGATACAGTCCCTGCGCGCCTTCGCGGTAGGAGGTGGTCTGAAAGATCTCGTTGAGCAGAAGCAGGGAGCCGGGCTTTGCTTCCTCGATCAGAGGGACCAGCTCGCGCACCTCGTTTTCAAAGCGCCCCGCGTCGATCCCGGCGGAAGGTTCCTTTTCCGATGCGGCGAACCGGGTGCAGACCGCGCTCACGATGCGCATACGGGCGCTTTCGCACGGGATGGGAAGTCCCGCCTGAAAGAGCAGCTGAGCCGTGCCGAACGAGCGGAGAAAGACCGTTTTGCCGCTGTTGTTCTCACCGGTCAGCAGCACGCCCGCCCGTTTTGCCATGTGAAGTCCGTTCGGAACGACCGTTGCGGCGTTCGGACGGGACACGCAGAGAAGCAGGTCGTACAGCGGCGAAAGCTCGGTCTCCTCCGATATTACCGGGGTGCAGAGCGGGACGTTCTTTTCCTTCATCGCGTTCACATAGGCCGCCGCCGTTTCGTAGAAGCAAAGCTCGCGCGCCAGAGCGGAGAACTCGTCAAACAGACTGCATAAAAAGCCGTCGATCAGCTCGCAGACCCGGTGAAACGACTGACCGAACAGCGCGTTTTTCAGAACGGCGTCCGTGTCGTCGATGCGGACGCCGGGGATCGGCGGAGCAGACGGGGCTTTGGCGAAGAATTTCCGAAGGAACGACGGCTTCGGGTCGGCGGTTTCGACCGGGGTCACGTCGAGGAAGGTCAGCTCGCAGCCGGCGGCGCGTCCCTCGTCGTTCAGCGCGAGCGTCATCGCGGCGTTTCCGTCGCCGAGCGTGCCGTAGTCGGACAGAAGCTGACATAGCTCCGTGACCTCGCCGCTTCCCTCCGTCTGCGAGACGGCTTCGGCACGGCGTTTCATCGAGACGAGCCCTTCGGAGCGCACATTGTACATTCCGAGCACGACGGCGATCTGCGACAGGATGTGGAGCGCTTCCTTCATCGTTTCGGCAAAGATCACGGCGACCGAGACGTTCGAGCGGAACGCCGTTTCGTTCGACACGCTTTTCACGGCGGCGTAGGTCTGAGAGCGTTCGCGCTGCGCCGTTTCGCGCAGCCTTGTGAGATTGTCAAGCTCGGTGCGGAGCGCTTCGCACAGGTTCGGCTCGGCGAGAAAGTCGTGCAGGATATCCCGGCGATAAGCGAGATCGGCGGAGCCGGTCAGCGGCGAGGTGAGGACCGAGAGGAAGACCGTGCGCCTTGTCAGATTCGGCGTGACGGCGGCGAAGGTCTGGTCGAGCAGAAGCTCGGCGATCAGCCGCTCGTCAGCGTGCGGAATCTCACCGCCGGTCCGGTAAAGAAGGGAGAGCATGATGAGATCGACCTCCTGTGGAAATGAAACGGCGCGGAGAACGGTTCCCGCGCAGCCGGGTCATCCGGCGGACGTTTCTTCGGCGCGGCGTTTCAAGGACAGCGCGTCCAGCCCGTATTTTTTCAGGATATCCGCCGCGAACGAGGAGCCGCCGCCCTTTGCGCGGACGATGCGGAAGGTCCGGCGCGACGTGTCGGTTTCGTCCATCACGGTCGTCAGGATCGGGAAACCGCTGTCCTCCACCTCGTGAAAATGCGTGACGAACAGGGCGAACGCGCCGGTCTCACGGAGCTTTCGCGCCGTTTCGAGCGTCAGCGAGACGCCCTTCCCGTCGTCCGTGCCGGAGAAGGTTTCATTGAAAAAGAAGAAGCTGTCGCCCGTCCCCTGCAAAAGCAGCGCGTTCACGCGGTTCGCTTCCTCGACGAGCCGACCGCTTCCGGTGAAGGTTTCGTCCGCCGGGAAATGCGAGCAGAGCCAGTCGAACGGATAAAGCTCCATCGACGCGGCGAAGACCGGACAGCCGCGCAGTCCGAACAGCAGATTCGCCGCCGTACAGCGCAGATAGGTCGTTTTCCCGCCGCCGTTCGCACCGGTCAGAAAACAGACCGGCGCGCTTTCATCAAAGTCGATGTCGTTCGGCACGACGGGGCGGTCCCGGACGAGCAGGGTAAGATCATAAGCGTTCAGCGCGCAGAATCGCTTTTCCTTTATAACGGTCGGAAAACAGACCGCCATTCCGGCGCGTTTCCCGCGTTCGGCAAGCTCCGCGACCGTGAGATAGAACCGGATCTCTCCGCGCAGAGCGGTCAGGTCGGCGTCAAGGAAGCGGTCGAAGCGTTCGCGCAGCTCATAAAGGGTGCGGAAGGCTTCGGGACAGATCTGCTTTACCGTGTCGGAGAGTTCGGGCGGGAAGCGGTCCGAGCTTTGGGGACGCAGCTTCGGTTCGTATCCGGTCCGCACGATATAGCGTCGGAGCGTTTCGGCGATCGGCGCGGGAGAGGACGCCGCTGCGTCGTCCGACCGAAGCGCCGTCAGAACGCCGGTCCGGTCGAGCCGGAGCCGGAGGTTTGAGAGTTCTTCCGCCGACGAAGCCGTTTCGGCAAGCGCTTTTTCAAGCTCTGCGGCGAGAGGAAGCAGCTTTTCCGCATATGCGCCGAGCCCGGCGAGAAGCGCGGAGGAATCCGTTCCGGCTTCCGCGTCAAGCGCCGACAGACGTTCCGCCGCGCTGACGGCTTCACAGAAAAAGCGGCAGCGGCGGCGGAACAGAAACAGCGCTTCGACCTCGCTTTTTGCCGACGCGCAGGCGGTTTCCGCCTGCCCGAGCCCGGTCAGCGCCGCGTCGAATCCGGCGAACGCTTCCCGGAGTGCGCCGTCCGACCCGAGCAGACGGCGGAAGACGCTCCGCCGCGCTTCGGCTTCGTCGGGCGTACAGCCTCGTGCAAGCTGTGCGAGCGTTTCGTCGGGCAGCAGCCGGTCGAGCGTCAGGTCGGTGAAGAGCCGTTCGGGGAGACTTCGCCGTCCCTCGTCCTCCGGCGCGCCGACCGGAGTCGGAAAGAAGAGGATCGAGATCTTCCGTTTCATGCGTTTTCCCGGCTGTCGGGAGCCTTTAACAGCGCGCGCAGCGTCTCGGTGTCGCCGAGACGGTCGACGGTGTTGTCGACGATCGCGTCGAAGGTCTCCGACATCAGATGCGGGGAAGCGGGGTCGTCCAGCGCGAACAGGACCTGCGCGTAATTCTTCGCGTGGATCTTCCGCTCGGCGGCTTCGAGCCTTTCAAGGTCGCTGTCCACCACGACGAATTCCAGATCGAGCGCCGATTTTTCAAACACGCGGTCGATCATGCCGTCGATGTTCGCCGCGCCGAGCATCAGCACCAGCGCTTTCCCGTCCGGCAGCTTTGCAAAGGCGTCGGGACGTTCGGCAAGCGCGAGGGGAGCCGTCGTTTCGGTCATGTGAAGGATGTTGCCAATGGAATCAGGCATATGACCGCATTTGCAGCGGCGCGGATAGAAATGGTTCAGCGCGCGTCCGCACTTCGGGCAGAGGAAGAGACGGATGACGCCGTTCTTTTCCATCCGGGCGCGGTTGTAATTCATGCGGCGCAGGATGTTCAGCGCGTCCTCGTCCAGCACGCCGTAGACGACGGCGGCTTCGACCTGCGAGGTCGACGCGGTGAACAGTTCGAGGTAATGATAGTCAAGCTCTCCGTCGAGGATTTTCTGGAAAATGACCTCGGACGCATACGGACCGAGCAGCGGCAGCAGACGCTCCAACAGGTTCATGTCCATTTCGCCGATGGAATCGAAGGTGACGGATTTGATGAGCTTCTGCGTGTCGGTTTCGTTCAGGTATTCGGCGAGCGACAGAAGGTTCGACATATCAATGCCGTCCTTCGAGAGACTTTCGGCGAGACGGTTCAGAACGCTCGGCTTCAGCCACGGGGCGAGATTGACGAGATCGGAGATGTTTTCGGGAATGACGTCGCGTCCCTCCGCGGCGCCGCTGATGATGGCGGCTTCTCCTTCGGTAGGCTCGCCTGCGCGGATCAGCCGTTCAAGCGAAACGCCGAAGACCGCCGCCATCTGCTTTAACACCGGAAGATCGGGGAAGCTGTCGCCGCTCTCATAACGGCTGACCGCCTGACGGGTCAGACCGAGCCGGTCGGCAAGCTCGGACTGTGTGAGGTCCGCGCTTTTGCGCAGTCCCGCGATATACGCGCCGAATTTCGTCGTATCGAACATGAAGAATCATCCTTTCCGATTTTTGTTTGAATCATTATACCATATAATATCGCAGATTTCAAGAGATAAATGCGGCGCGCACGGAAAACGGCGCAAAAAAGACCGTGCGGCGTGCGCACGGTCAGGAAAAGACGGATGAATTACGGAAGCTGGTAGGCGGTTTTTACGTTCTCAAACAGATCCTCGAACGATTTGTTGACGGCGGGCGTGCAGGCGGCGAGGTAAGACGCGGCGTCGGTCGATTTGCTGTCACGGATGAGGCTCAGAACGAGCTTGTACACATCGTTGCCGCCGCCGTAGTTCCAGTTGAAGTCGCAGACCAGCGAGCTTCTGACTGCTTCCCACATCTCATAGGAGGTCGCGTCGCGCAGATATTTGCTCTCGAAGATCGAATCGTAGACCGCCGGGACGACCCGTTTCCATGATTCATAGGAGAGCGCTTCGACGATCGGACCGATGAAGGAGAGCTCGTCTTCGTCCGTATTCGGCACGAGCAGGATCTGCGAGGAGAGCATGGACATATAATTCTCCTGCGCTTCGTCGTACTTCGGCAGCGGAACGATGCCGAAATTCACGTCGACGCCGCGCATGGCGGGCAGCTGGAGCGTGGTCTGATGGAGGAACAGAATATTGCCGCGCGAGAAGGCTTCCACGCCGTTCGGCGTGTCGGTGACGGTGGCAAAATAGGTTTTGTCGTCCTCGTAGAGCAGACTGTAATAGCGTTCGAGCGAGGTCTGGAGCCGGTCGGAAACGGCGAGCAGCTCAGGCGTTCCGTCGCTTCTGACGGCTGCCATCATCATGCCGTTTGAATGGATGAGACGGGACATCAGCGACGGCGTTTCACCGGGGAACGCGAAGCCATAGCGATCGTCCACCGTGAATTTCCCGTCGCCGTTGAGGTCGCCCGCGACTGCTTTCGCCATTTCGGCGAGCTTCTGCCACGTCCATTTCCCGTCGAATACAAGGTCATAGGGGTTTTCAAGACTGAAATCGCCGATGATATCCTGATCGACGTAGATGACGTCCGCGTAGCTGTATACGAGGTCGGAGACCGCGATGGGCAGGATGCCCATGATGGTCAGATTGTCCCGGATGGAAGCGTTCCACCACGGCTTGTTCAGATCGACATATGGGAGCTTGTTGAAGTCGCACAGTGCACCCTCCGACAGAAGCGCCGGAACCATGTTGAAGGTATGCGAAACGGCGAGCTGATAGGCGCCGTCGTCCGCCAGAATGGAGCTTCGCAGCGCGGTCGGCACTTCGTTTCCCGTGCCGCCGACGTTATGGTAGGACAGCGCGACGTTGAAGCGTTCCATGACCGCCGCGTTGCGTTCATACACGCGGTCGTTGAGAAGGTCGCCGTTCGCCTCCTCCGCGTCGTAAGGCCACGCCGCGCCGAGCTGGTCGGCGGAATAGACGATGGAGAACGACCGCCCGCCGAAATCAAAGCCTTCCAGACCGTCGGTAACTGCACCGCGTCACGCCGTCGCAGTATCTCAGAGACCTTCGGCTGTCGCACGCGAAAGACGAGCTGATCGCGACCGGCGACAGCGTGACCGAAATCGCCGTCCGATGCGGATTTTCGGGGCTGTACTATTTCAGCGAGGCATTCCACAGCCGTTTCGGGACCTCGCCGCAGGCATGGCGCACGGTGCATCGGCTGGATATGCTCTGATACAGAGCAGCTCTGATACAGAGCGAAAACCGGGGAAATTCCTTCCGAATTTCCCCGGTTTTGCGTTCAGTCACTGACCGCCAGTGTTTTGGATTTCTTTTCGGCGGTTTCCTGCACCCGGCAGAGCCGCGCGTAAAGTCCGCCCTTTGCGAGCAGCTCGTCGTGACGGCCGGACTCCACGATCTCACCCTGTTCGAGGACGAGAATGTTGTCCGCCCGCATGACCGTCGACAGGCGGTGTGCGATGACGATGATCGTCCGGCTGCCCGCCAGCTGTTCGATGGCCGCCTGGATCTCGGCTTCGGTCTCGTTGTCGACCGCACTGGTCGCTTCGTCGAGGATCAGGATCGGCGTGCCGCGAAGCACCGCGCGCGCGATGGCGATGCGCTGCTTCTGACCGCCGGACAGGCGCACGCCGCGCTCGCCGATGAGCGTGTCGTAGCCGTTCGGCATTTTCGAGATGAACTCGTCCGCGTGCGCGATCTTCGCCGCCTCGCGGATGCGGTCCATGTCGAGCTTCGTCACGGAGGACGAGACGATCCGGTCGGTCTCCGGATCCTTGTGGATGATCTTCTTCACCGGCTGGGAAACGCCCTTTACGTCGAGCGAGCCGTTTTCCTTCGTCAGCGACGCGAAGTCGTGACCGTCGACGCAGTTCAGACCGTAGGCGATGTTCTCGGCGATGGTCCCGTTAAAGAGGAACACGTCCTGAAGGACCATCGAGATCTGCGAACGGAGCGACTGGAGCGACGCGGTCTTAATATCCACGCCGTCGATCTTCACTTTACCCTCGATGGGGTCGTAGAAGCGCTCGATCAGCGAAACGATGGTGGTCTTGCCCACGCCGGTCGGTCCGACCAGCGCGATCATTTCGCCGGGCTTCGCGGTGAACGAAATGTTCCTCAGAAGCGGTTCGGAGGGCTGATAGTGGAAGCTGACGTTTTCAAATTCGATCTTTCCTTCGCCGCGCGGGATGTCGACCGGATGCTCGGCTTCCCTGACCTCCGGCTCGGTGTCCAGCACCTCGAACACACGCTGCGCGCTCGCCGCCGCGACCTGAAGATCCTCAACGAGACGGGCGAGGATGGCGAGCGGGGAATAGAACAGGCTTAAGTACATGATGAAGCCGACGATATCCGAGATCGCCATTTTGCCGTCGAGCGCCAGCATACCGCCGAACAGCACGACGATGATCGTACCGATGGAGGTGACAAGCTCGATGCCGGGAGAGAAGACCGCGTTGGCGAGGTTCGCGCGGATGTTGACCTTCGCGTAGTAGCGGCAGTTTTCGACCATCTTCTGATGCTCGCTCTCCTCGCAGCCGAACGCCTGGATCTCCTTCATGCCGGTGATGTTGTCCTGAAAGACGCCGTTAAGCTGTCCGAGTACGCGGGAGTTGAGCCGGAACATCGGCGCGACCTTTTTCGAGAACAGCCAGCCCGCGAAGACGACCAGCGGAACCGGGATCAGCGTGATCAGCGCAAGCTCTGCGTTGATCGTGAACATCATGACGCAGACGCCGATGATGATGAGCGAGTTGGACGCGAGGTCGGGGATGGAGTGCGCGATGAGCTGCTCGAACTGACGGGTGTCGTTGACCAGACGGCTCATCAGCTCGCCGGTCTGCTTGTCCTGATAGTAGCGCATGGAGAGCTGTTCGAGCTTGTCGTACACCTTTAAGGTCAGCTCGGCGACGAACTGCCATGCGGCGATGTGGGCGACGCCGAGACTGATGCCGCGGCAGAGCGCGCGCACGAGATAAGCGCCGAGCAGCACACCCGCGTAGATGAGGAGCATCTTTTTCGTCAGCGTGTCGGGGTCTTCGAGCGAGGCGGTGAAGCGTCTCATGAGAGCGGGCGTGACCAGATTCAGGATCGCGGCCCCGATGATGCCGACGCAGGCGAAGATCATCGTGCCGATGTGTCCCTTTGCGAGGGTCAGCAGCCGTTTGACAAGTTTCATATCGTTTTCCTTTCTTTCCTGAAAGCCTTCCGCGCGAAACCGCATCCGCGTGAAGCGATAGGAACATTATAAGTCTTTCCGGCGGAAAAATCAAGTCCCATTCGGAAATTTTTCTCCCGCGCGGGCAGAAAATCGGAAAACGGACGAAGTCCTCTTGCTTTTCCGGCGGGAATGTGATATAATGCCATCAACAATGAGTTCCGTGAAAGGCTGTCTGCCGTCGTGTTCCCGGCGGCGCTGATCGTCTGCTGTCTGATCTATAAGGGAATGAGAAAGGACCCGTCCTGACGGGCGTACCGGGAAAAACGGCTGACGAAGGAAAAAATCGCATCGGAAAAAGCCGCATATGCGGACGTGAGAGGCGTCAGACAGACCTTTCACGGAAAAATAATTGACAGGAGCGGTCGGGACTGTCTGCCCGACGAATGAATATGGAGATCGCAAAAAGAAATCCGTTCGGCGGAGCGCCGAGGATCAACACGCCGGCGGAGTTCGGCATTACCGACGGAAAAGCGTTTCTGTACCGTATTCCCGTGATCGGAATGCGTCCGATCACGCTGACCGTTCAGACGGACGAGAGCGGCGTAACATTTGAAAACGGCGTTCTTGGCGGCAGAGTGCGCGGCGAGAAGGAATTTTCAATTAAAATCATCGCCGAAAACGCGCTCGGAAAAGCCGAAAGGGAAATGAAGATCGTCTGTGAAAGGCACGGGGTCGGCAGAACGCCGCTTCTCGGCTTCACGTCCTGGAATGCGTTCGGTGCGCAGGTCACGCAGGAAAATATCGAGAAGACCGCGGCGGATCTGATCAAATCGGGCATAGCCGACTACGGATATTACTATGTGAATCTCGATTCCGGCTGGCAGGAAAAGTACGGCGGACCGTATGACGCGATCCAGCCGAACGGCAGATTCCCGGACATGAAAAAGATGTGCGGAACGATCCACTCCTATGGACTGCGGGCGGGGATCTATTCGACCCCGATGCTGCGGGCATGGGGATGTCCGCAGGAGCTTTCGTCGATCCCCGGCTGCACGCAGGGCGCTCCCGACCCGCGCTTCCCCAATACGGCAAACGGGGGGATCGGTCTGATCCACAAGGAAAAGAACAACGTGAAGCAGTGGGAAGAATGGGGCTTTGACTACCTCAAATACGACTGGGCTCCGACCGACGCCGAAAACGCGGAGCTGATGCGGAAGGAGCTGGAAGCCTCCGGGCGCGAATTCTGCTTCTGCGTGACCGTGAGCGCCGAATACGCGGCTGCGAAATACTGGAGCGAAAACGTCAATTCATGGCGCTGCAACGAGGACACCTATCCGAGCTGGGCGAATACATTAAAACGGACGGGAACGCTCGACGTTTGGGCGGACTATTCGCATACGGGACACTTTTACGATCTTGATATGCTGGTGATGGACGATTATTACAGCGGGATGCGGAAGGGCGGGACGCTGACGCACGAGGAGGAGATCCTTGAATATACCATGATGGCGTTCTTCAACTCGCCGCTCCAGATCAGCACGCCGATCGAACAGCTCACCGAAGAACGGCTCGACATCCTCTGCAACGAGGAGATGATCGAGATCAATCAGGATATCCTTGGAGACTATCCGCGCCCGGTCAGAAAAGACGGCGGCGTGATGGTCTATCAGAGAAAGCTCGCCGACGGAGGAAAGGCGTTTGCCGTCTTCAATCTCACCGGCGAAACGGTCGCGGAGGAGCTTGATGTCGGCGCGGCGAAAGCCGTCCGCGACATATCCGTCCGCGACGTATGGAAAAAGCAGGATGTGATCGCCGAAAACGGAAAGCTGTCGTTTGAGGTCGAACCGCACTGTGCGAGAGTGTTCCGCGTATCGTAAGCGGAGCGCTGCCGAAAAACGGACAAAGAAAACGGACCGCTCCTATGAGGGTCCGTTCAGAGTGCCGGCTCCGACGGGGGAGCAGACCGGCAAAGTAAGAGACGGCTGATTTTCAGCCGTCTCTTTGAATATTCGGGGAACATTCTGCCGGATTTTGCGGTCCCGGCCGGAAATGGGCAAAAAAATGGAGCGGATTACGGGGCTCGAACCCGCTACCTCAACCTTGGCAAGGTTGCGCTCTACCAGATGAGCTAAATCCGCACGATTATTATGAAAAAAGAAGTGGAGGCGCCACCCGGAATCGGACCGGGGAATAAAGGTTTTGCAGACCTCTGCCTTACCGCTTGGCTATGGCGCCAGAGAATGCCGACGGCAATCGGCGGTGCTTCAAAAAATGGAGCGGATTACGGGGCTCGAACCCGCTACCTCAACCTTGGCAAGGTTGCGCTCTACCAGATGAGCTAAATCCGCAGATGCTCCGGCTGATGCCGAAGCTGGTGCCTCCGGTCGGAATCGAACCAACGACACGGGGATTTTCAGTCCCCTGCTCTACCAACTGAGCTACAGAGGCATAATGGCGACCGGGATGGGGTTCGAACCCACGACCTCTAGCGTGACAGGCTAGCGTTCTAACCAGCTGAACTACCCGGCCAGATGGTGGAAACTACAGGGCTCGAACCTGTGACCCCCTGCTTGTAGGGCAGGTGCTCTCCCAGCTGAGCTAAGCTTCCAGAAATTCGGCTGTCTTGGTCGTTCGTTCCCCGAACTCCCTGCGACGGATAACATTATATCACATTCAAATTGCTTTGTCAATACCTTTTCATAATTTTTTTCGGAATTTTTCGGAATTCTTTTTTGCTCCGATTCAAGACCGGTCTGTGAATTTTCTCGGCAACTACTTGACAAAACGGCGGGAATGTAATATACTTATTATATCTATCATAAAAATATCGGTCCGGTGAAACGTCGGGCCGGGAAAGGGAGCTTTGGCAACAAAGCGCAAATCGTTATGAAAATCATCAATCGAGACGGTCAGGTCTATGAATGCCCGGCCGAAGAAGAGTTACAGGTCCTCCGCCATACGGCGGCGCACATCATGGCACAGGCGATCAAACGTCTGTATCCGCACGCTGATTTCGGCTTCGGTCCCGCAACCGAAAAGGGCTTCTTCTATGACGTCGACCTCGGTGACACCAAGCTGACCGACGAAGACCTCGCCAAAATCGAAAAGGAAATGCAGAAGATCGTCAAGGAAAACCTTCCGATCAAGCCCTTCATCCTTCCCCGCGCCGAAGCGATCAGGCTCATGGAAGAACGCGGCGCGAAATACAAGGTCGAGCATATCGGCGATCTGCCCGAAGACGTGATCATCAGCTTCTTCCAGCAGGGGGAATACATTGATATGTGCACCGGTCCTCACCTCTGCTATACCAAGGCGCTCAAGGCGTTCAAGATCACGCAGCAGTCCGGCGCATATTGGAAGAACGACAAAAACAACAAGATGCTGACCCGCATCAACGGCGTCGCTTTCCGCACTCCCGCCGAGCTTGAGGAATACACCAAGCTGCTCGAAGAGGCGGAGCGCCGCGACCACCGCAGGATCGGCAAGGAAATGCACCTGTTCGCTCTGCGCGACGAAGCGCCGGGTATGCCTTTCTTCCTTCCCCGCGGTATGGTCCTGCGCAACACGCTGATCGAATACTGGCGCGAAGTCCACAAGAAGTGGGATTATCTCGAGATCATGACCCCTCAGATCATGCGCCGCACGCTCTGGGAGACCTCCGGTCACTGGGATCATTATAAGGAAAATATGTACACGACCGTGATCGACGAGGAAGACTTCGCCATCAAGCCGATGAACTGCCCCGGCTCGATCCTTGTTTACGATCTCGATCTGCACTCCTACAAGGAGCTTCCGCTCCGCTACGGCGAGCTTGGAAACGTACACCGCCACGAGCTTTCGGGCGCTCTGCACGGTCTGTTCCGCGTCCGCAACTTCACGCAGGACGATGCGCACATTCTGCTCGCTCCCGAACAGATCACGTCTGAGGTGGTCCGCATCGCGCAGCTGTTCGACGAGGTTTATTCGCTGTTCGGTCTTCAGTACACCATCGAGCTTTCCACCATGCCTGACGACCACATCGGTACGCGCGAGGACTGGGAGAAGGCGGAGAACGCACTTGCAGACGCCATCAAGTCCATCGGCAAGGAATATGTCATCAATCCCGGCGACGGCGCATTCTACGGTCCGAAGCTCGACTTCCACATCGAGGACAGCCTTGGCAGAACGTGGCAGTGCGGCACGATCCAGCTTGACTACCAGCTGCCCGGACGCTTCAACCTCGAATATACCGGTTCCGACGGCGAGAAGCATTGCCCTGTCATGATCCACCGTGTCGTTTTCGGCTCCATCGAGCGCTTCATCGGCGTTCTGACCGAGCATTTCGCCGGCAGGTTCCCGACGTGGCTCGCTCCGCTGCAGGTCAAGGTCCTCACCCTGCCGGGCATGGACAACACCTTTGCGGAAAAGGTCTATGAGACGCTCTGCCGGAACAAGGTCCGCTGCGAGCTGGACGACCGCAACGAAAAGATCGGCTATAAGGTCCGCGAAGCCCGTCAGGTCGACCGCGTACCGTATATGCTCATCATCGGCGCAAACGAAGCGGCAAACGGCACGGTTTCCGTCCGCGACCGCGAGACCGACCAGACCACGACGATGACCCTCGACGAATTCGTCGCAAAGGTCACAAAGCAGATCGCTGACAGATCGTAAGTCTGTCAAGGAAACTGCGTTATCGACTGACAAGCCCCTTGTCGGCATAAAAAGCCGGCAAGGGGCTTTGCCGCGGGATTTTCTCACTCTGAAAATACGCTTCTGCCGCCCGATTTTCACCGCACGGCAGACACGATGAAAACACACCGGACTCAGGCGGATCCGGTGTGTTTTCATTTGCGGAACAGGGTACGGTCACTCCAGCCGACGTCTTCATTGCCGTCGGTTTTATCAGGCGGCGGGTATTATACCGTTTTTGCCTGTCAGAGAGCGGTTATCCCTGTCCCAAATCCCTTTTTCAGCGTTTGTTTTCAAAAATCGTGCCGAGCTTCGCGCGCTCGATCACCTCGATGACCGCCGCCGCCTGCGAAAGCTCGATGGGATACTTTACGCCGTGACGGATGGTCTCATACAGCGCGTCCCAGATGCGCGGCGTGCCGTCGCCGAACGACACCTTTTCCTCGACCCACGGAAGCGTTTCGGCGTTGCCGAAGCCCGCTTTCGTGCCGGGCGTGGACGGGTCGGCTTCGACCGGCGGAAGCGTGACGGACGGGTCGAGATAGCGGAGCTTGAAGGTGTTTCCCTCGGAGACGAGCGAACCCTTCGAGCCGTAGATGCGGTAAACCGGCGTGGGAAGCGCGACGCCGCCCGAGATCTCCATGTCGACGATTCGTCCGTTCACGCCCGTGAAGACGATCTTGATGTGGTCCTCGCAGTCGCCCGCCGCCGCGACGTGACGGATGGCGGTGTAAATATCGGTGTACGCGCCGCCGCAGAAGCGCAGCGAATGGTCGATGATGTGCGGTCCCCAGTTGAGCAGCTGACCGCCGCCGTATTCGCTGATCGTCTGCCAGTCGTTCCGGCGCTGGTAGCTGTTGCGGGTCAGCCTGATCTCGTAGACCTCGCCGAGCTTGCCGGAGTCGATGATCTCGTTCGCGGTGACGAAGCCTTCCTCAAAACGGCGGTTGTGACGGATATACAGGTGCGGACCGGCGGGCTGTGAGCCGAGCGCGATCAGCTCCTTCGCCTCGTCGACGTGCATACAGAAGGGCTTTTCGAGCATGACGTTCTTGCCCGCGAGCAGCGCCATTTTCGCGTGACGGAAATGGTCGCAGGAACGGGTGGCGATGCTGACAAGCTCGATCTCCGGATCCTTTAACATTTCCTCATAATCGGTGCAGGGCTTGCTGCCGAATTCCTCGACGAAGGGCTGTGTGCGTTCTTCGATCAGGTCGCAGACGGCGTAGAAACGGAATTTGTCCTGACGCTTGCGCAGTTCGTTCCGGTGCATACCGCCGCCGGCGCGTCCGAGACCGACCAGACCGATGCGAATGGGTTCTTCCATGATAAAGTTCCTCCCAAATTATCAACATAGGAAAAGTCCGCCGCCGGAATGGCGGCGGACTGCCGAACACAAACTGACTGAACTTACTTGAGAATCTTGATCTGACCGATCAGCGGAAGCTCTGCCTTGGTTCCCTTGACAGCGGAGATGATGCCGAGGATGAAGCAGATGAATCCGAAAATGCCGGCAACCAGAGAAACCAGCAGGCCGAGGATCGGAATGACGTTGACAATGCCGCTTGCTACGCTCAGAATGAGCAGAAGCAGCGCGTTGTTGGCGTGGTGCATGGTGTACTCGGTCTTAAGATCAGGCGATACGAGCGGCAGGAAGAACAGGATCTGGAAGATGTACATCAGAATCGCAATGACCTTACCCTTGTTGACTTCCTCTGCATCGAACAGCGGAGCGCCCTCGCCCATCGCTTTATTCACCGCATTCTGGAACTGCTGAGCCTGCTGCTGCTGGGGCTGAGCCTGCTGCTGAGGCTGCTGCTGAGCCTGTGCGGTTTCTTCGATCTTTGCGCCGCAGGAAGTGCAGAACTTCGTTCCGTCCGCGATTTCCGCGCCGCATTTCGGACAAAATGCCATGATATTACCCTCCGTATGTTGATATTTTCATAATTGAGTTTTTACCATACTCCATTATATCATAGTCCGGCGTGCTCTGTCAATAGTCTGACGAAAAAAATCGTTCGCCGTCGCCAAGATGTTTTCGTTTTTTTCAGATCTCCAGCCCGTCGTAGGCGACCGTGATATGATAGGGCAGATCGAGCGACGCGACGCGCTCGCAGAGCTCGGCGTAGGTCGCGCCGTTCGGGCTGATGTGCGTGAAATAGACCTCCGTCTTTTCGGTGATCGCGCCCGATCTGTACAGCAGGTCGAGCGTTTTCAGACACAGGAAGAAATCCATGTGCCAGCTGTTTTCGGTCATCACCGTCTTTTCGATGTTCGGCACGGTGCATTCCATGATGAAAGTGTCGATCTTCTGTCCGGCGAGCGCGGCGAAGGTCTCCTCGGAATAAAATCCGGAGTCGACCGCGTAGTAGAGCTTCTTTCCGTCCTTTTCGATCAGGTAGTTTGCGCTGTTCTTCTCGAACGGCGTGCCGTGGTGTCCGCGGAAGGGCGTGACGGTGTACGGACCGATCTTCACCGTTTCGCCGAAATTCAGCTTTACGATGTTGATGCCCTTCATATTTCGTTCGGGCGACGTCACGACCGGCGTATGATAGTAGAATTTCTCCATGAAATCGACCGCTTCGTCGGTGAAATACAGGTTGAGCGGCTGTTCTCCGCCTGCGAGACGGACGATCCGCTCCCAGATCAGGGTGTAGTTGAAGTGATCGTCGTGCGTGTGCGTGAACAGCACGTCGGTCAGCCCTTCCAGATTCAGACGGTGCATGATCGTCTGCGCGAAATAGTCCGCGCCGAGGTCGATGATCGTGCGCTCGTCGAGCAGGAAGGACGAACGGGTACGTATCTCGCGTCCTCCGTCGCGGCGCGCTGCCGAGCAGACGTGACAGGTGCAGAAGGGGTTCGGCGTACCTTCGCCTGCCCCGGTTCCTAAAAATTTCATGATGATCGTTCCTTTCTGCCGGAAGTCCCCGTCCGGCGCGGAAATTGTCGGGCGTCAGACGCCCGGATGCTTCTTTATCGTTTTGTCAATCCGTTCAGCCGTTGTCCCGGCAGTCGACCGTTTTGCAGTGGTCCGTCCGGATGAGTTCATCCGCCGTCCCGTTCAGGCGGTTTCCGGTGAAGACGAGAGTCTCGATGTTGTTCAGATCGGCAGCCGGGACGCGGCAGGTGGAAAAATCGTTGTTCCGGATGACGACCTTTTGATGATAGTACCGTCCCTCAACCGTCTCGTCGCGCGGCTTCACCTCGATCACGCGCCGTCCCCAGCTGTTCGCGCCGATGTACCGGCAGTCATCGAAGCGGTTGTCCTCGATGGTCAGATCGCACACGCCGCCCGCCTCGTACCAGTAATTCCCGTCGCTTTCGAGCCTGATCGCCGTTCCCGCCGTGTGGAACACATTGCGGCGGATGACGACCTTTCCGCGCGAACCCATCAGGATGCCGCGCGCCCGGTGATCGGCGAACACGCAGTCCTCGATCAGCACGTCCGGGTAGAAGGACAGACTGTCGATCACATCGCCGACCTCGATACCGTCCGTACCGCCCTCCAGCGTCAGATGGGTAGATTCAACGTTCAGGACCTCAGCGCGCGATACCTTCCGTTCGGCGTGCGGCAGAAGCGTTTTCGCGTTAAGCGCCGCGATATCACAGCCGTCGGCGAACAGCCCGACGCCGCGGCACTGTTCATGTACGTAGCAGACGGTGATCGACGTGTCGTCCTTGGCAATGACCTTCGTATACACGCCGTGGACATTCACGCTGTCGTCCAGCTGATGACGGAAGGAACAGCCTTTCAGATGAACGAGTCCGGTGCAGCCGACGAAATGCGAAGCGTCGCAGTTGACCGAGAAGCTGCGCGCGGCATAATGTTCGTTTCCGGGAAAGGCTTCGGTGCGGCAGTTTTCCAGCGTGACGTTTTCGCATTTCTGCCCGTGGAAGCCGACGCCGTAGCAGCTGTAAAGCGTCACGTTCTCCGCCCGGACGTTCTTCGAGTCGAGGAACAGCACCCCGCACCCGTAACGTTCGGCGGCGAGCAGAATGACGGTATTCCCCTTCTTCGGCAGACGGGGCGGGTCGTACACCCGCAGCGTTCCCGGCGAGACCTCGACGGTTTTCAGCTTCGGGAAATCGGTCCCGAAGGACTGCTCGCCCGCGCTTCTCTCAAAGGTCAGACCGTCCCTCTCGACCGACGAATACACGACGTTCCACAGCCCGTCCTCGTTCACCAGCCAGAGAAGTCCCCATGAGATCCGATAGCTCTGCTCGGTGCAGACCGTCAGATCGCAGTAGTTTTCTCCGACCTTTGTGACGCGGAACTGACAGTGATTGGTCATCGGGAAGTGGACGCGGAAGTTCCGAAGCGTGATATTTTCGCTGTCATGCACGATGACCGGCGTCATCGCGCCGTGGAAGACGAGCAGACTTCCTCCGCCGTCCACCTCGAGATCCTTCATCCCTCTGATCACGAACGCGGCGCGCTTGCAGCCGTTGTGACCGTGGTTCGATATACAGCAGAGCTCCTCGTCGGCGGTCTGCGGGTAGAATTCGTAGGTCCCGGGCGTCAGTCTTAATTTCTTCACGCCGTTCGCCTTACAAAAGGCGGCCGCTTCCCGCACGGCGCGCGCATTGTCCGCCGAGGGAGAAAGCACATATTCCGTCATAGACAGTTTTCCTTTCCGAGTTTTTGCCAAACGCTTGCAGACGCACATTTTCTGTGCTATAATAGGGGTGCAGCTTCGCTGCGCGCTCCCCTTCATTATACACGATTTTTCCGAGCGGCGCAAGTGTTTCGCGGCAATCTCTGAAAATTTGAGGAGAAGAAACGGCAGACCCGTTATGGCGGGTACCGCGTTCCGTTTCTGAAGCTCTTCTCAGACAACAATAACACGAACCGAAAGGAATTCATCCCTATGGAAAAAAAACGGCGCTGTGAATCCTATTTCGGACTTCACTTTGATTTCCATTCCCGCGGCGACAGGCCGGTCGGAGACGATCTCCGCTACGACGTGATCGCAAAGCTCCTTGACGAGGTAAAGCCGGACTATGTTCAGATCGACACGAAGGGACATCCCGGCTTCTCGTCCTACCCGACAAGGGTCGGTCATCCCGCGCCCGATATGCGCGGCGACCAGGTCAGAATGTGGCGTGAGCTGACCGAAGAACGCGGCATCGCGCTTTACGGTCATCATTCCGGGCTGTTCGATATGACCGTCGCCGCCAAGCATCCCGAATGGGCGGTCGTCGATGAGAACGGCGCCGTCAGTACGGGCTATCTGTCGGTTTTCGGCGGATACGCGGACGGTTTTCTCATTCCGCAGCTCCTCGAGCTGGCGCTTGACCGGAAGCTCGACGGCGCGTGGGTCGACGGCGAATGCTGGGGCGTGAAGCTCGACTATTCCGAAGCCGCCGTCCGCGCGTGGGCGAAAGTCTCCTCCGTCAGACCGCCGAAGCCGGGTGAGGAAGGCTTTGAGGACTATCTCGAATTCATCCGCGGCGGCTTCCGGGCTTACGTGAAGCACTACATCGAAGCGGTAAAAGCGAAAGCGCCGGATTTCCAGCTCACATCGAACTGGATGTATTCCGCGTATATGCCCGAAAAGCCGACCGTGCCGATCGACTTCATGTCGGGCGACTATTCGCCGAAGAACTCGGTCAACAGCGCCCGCCTGAACGGACGCTTCCTCGCCTGCCAGAATCTCCCGTGGGATCTGATGGCGTGGGGACACAACTCCGAGGGAATGTGGCAGACCGAAAACCGCAGTACGAAGGAAGCCGTCCAGCACTGTCAGGAAGCGGCGTTCATTCTGGCGCTCGGCGGCGGGTTCCAGTTCTACAACATCCAGTACGGTCAGGGCAGCACGGTGCAGGAATGGGCGATCCCGATCTGGAAAGAGACCGCTGATTTTGTGCGGGCAAGAGAACCGTTCTTAAAAGGCGCAAGGCTCGTCCCGCAGGTCGGCATTTTCCTGCCGTCCGAAGCGCACCGCGCCGGGCTGACCGTGCCGTTCGCGTCGTGGTCGCCGTCGATGAACGCGGCGAAGGGTCTCATCCAGCTCGCGCAGGACAGCGGCTATTCGTCCGAGATCCTCGAAACGCACCAGCTTCTTGAAAACGACCTGTCCGCCTATGGCGCGATCCTGCTCGGACGCATCGCGGCGCTTGACGAAAGCTCGAAAGCAAAACTTGAGAAATACGTCGAGGACGGCGGCAGTCTGCTGCTCGCATCCCCGCAGTCCGCGGCGGCGTTCGGCTTTGAGATCGGCGAGATCGCCGACCGGCTGATCCATATAAGAGGCGGGAACGCGCTCGCGCCGATTCAGACGCTCAGCGCCGACTTTGCCGGACAATACGGCGCTGTCGGTTCGTATTATCTCGACAACTATATGGAAAACGGACCCTTCCCGGCGGCTGTTCTCGAAAAGCGCGGGAAGGGAACGGTCATCGCGCTCGGCTTCGACGCGGGTACGGTCTATCCGACAAACCGCACAAACTGCATGAAGGACTTCTTCCGCGCGCAGATGAAGCGGCTGTTCCCGAACCCGGCGGTCGAGCTGTCCGGCTCGGAATACGCCGAATTCACGCTGCTTGAACGGGAAAACGAGCTTCTCGTCAACCTTCTCAACTACGGCGGTCCGCACGACGTTGCGGGTGTTCGCAGCTACAACGAGGTCCCGGCGCTCGGTCCGCTTCATGTGAAGCTGAATCTCTCCTTCACGCCGAAGCAGATCATCCTCGAGCCGTCGCACACCGTCTGGAACGGCAGCACCGACGAGATCGTCGTCGACCGTCTGGACCTTCACACCGTCATCCGCATCATTCGATAAAAAATCGATAAGAAAGGACAAAGAATTATGAAACGCTCCGAGATCAACGCCGCCGTCGCGCGCGCGAAAAAACTGCTTTCCGACCATCAGATCACACTCCCCTTCTTCGGCTATATGACGCTGGACGACTGGAAAAAGAGCGGGATCGACTTTTCCCGTCTGAGGTCCACCATGCTCGGCTGGGACGTCACCGATTTCGGCTCGGATGATTTTGAACGCTGCGGCGCGACGCTCTTTACCGTGCGCAACGGCGACGTCTATCATCCCGGCGTCGGCACGCCCTACGCCGAAAAATACATCATCATGCAGAACGGCAAAGGGCAGGAGATCCCGATGCACTATCACGAAAAGAAGACCGAGGACATCATCAACCGCGCGGGCGGCGACCTGATGATCCAGGTCTACGGCGCGAAGCCCGACCGTTCGCTCGATACCGAAACCGACGTCGTGCTTTATCTTGACGGCGTGAAGACCGTGATGAAGCCGGGGACCGTCATCCGGGTCACGACGGGGAACAGCGTCAGCCTGACGCCGTATGTCTACCACCGCTTCTTCGCCGACAGGAGCGACGTGATCGTCGGCGAGGTCTCGAGCCTCAACGACGACAACACCGACAATGTGTTCTTAAATCCCGCCGACCGGTTCACCGGCATCGAGGAGGACGAGCCGATCGTTCACATCCTCTGCAACGAATACGGTCTCATCTGACGCCATCCGTCCGTTCCCGCCGCAGCCTACACGCGCGACCCGGCGATCGGTTCGGTCGTGACCACGCCCGGCGTCACCGGCACGGTCTGAGCCTTTCTTAAAGCTGACTGAACGGACAGCCGGACGGGGAGCCTTGCGGCTCCCCGTCCGGACTTTCGGCAGGTCGTGAAAACTTTTCGGATTTGTCTTGATTTCTTCACAAATACTGTGATATAATGATATGGGAATGCGCTGATCAAATCGGGATCTCAGCGGAAAAATGCTGGAATATATGGGATTTTTTCGCCAAAATCAACCTTATTCAGCGTCTCCTTAGTACCGCTTTCGACGAAAGGATGTGACAGCCGTGGCGGAAAAGAAAACCGGGACCAAGCTCATCGCGCCGAACAAAAAAGCCCGTCATGACTATTTCGTCCTTGAAAGCTACGAAGCGGGAATCGAGCTGTTCGGGACCGAGGTCAAGTCGATCCGTCGCGGACAGGTCAACCTCAAGGATTCCTACTGCTTCATCGACAAGGGCGAGCTGTTCGCCTCCGGTATCCACATCAGCCCCTACGAGCAGGGCAACATCTTCAACCGCGATCCGCTCCGCATCCGGAAGCTCCTCATGCACAAAAAAGAGATCGCAAAGCTGCTCGGCACGGTCAGCCAGCAGGGTCTGACGCTCGTGCCGCTGTCGATGTACTTCAAGGATTCGCGCGTGAAGATCGAAGTCGGGCTGTGCAAGGGCAAAAAGCTCTACGACAAGCGGGACGCCGCCGCCGAAAAGCAGGCGGGACGCGACATCGACCGTGCGATGAAATCGCGCGGACACGAGGATTATTAAATTGTATTCTTTCCGTTCCTCCCCGGAACGGGCATCATGGGGATGTAAAGGTTTCGACGGGGATTTTGACTCATGGTAAGCGGGTAGAGACGCCTGATCTCTTAAAAATTGGCAAACTTAAAATTAAACGCTAATACTGAATTAGCTGCTGCCTAAGGGCGGCTGTCCGGTGAGAGAGTACCGCGGCTCTCACATGGGCATCATTCAGCGGTGAACGTGAGCAGAGGTTTCGCGCTTGGATCTGCCATGCATTAAAGTGCTACCCGACCTGTAAGCCTGCCGTTCGGCGTGCGGGTTGGGGAAATCCAAATGAACGGATGCACCCGGAGAAAGCCATGCTGATGGATTTTCGGACAGGGGTTCGATTCCCCTCATCTCCACCACGTAGTGCGTACAAAAAAGATGCACCCCGAAAAACGCGGGTTTTCCTGCGTTTTTCTCGTTTTATCTCCGTTTTCCTCGCTTTTTCAAAAAACGGTTTTTGAGTGCAAAAAAAAGATGCAATCTGCCGATTTTGCCCTTTTGAGTGAAACGAACCCGTGTCTGACGAAAAATACGATATTTTGGATTGATGAGCCATAGTGTGTATAACACGCTGTGGCTCTTTTTTATTCCATATTTTGACCACGTATGAAAGGAGTGATCTGCCATCGCATTCGAATATAAGAAAGAGGACATCGACTGCAAACTCTGCCTTTACTACAAGCATGGCAGATGCACAAGCAGTCGATGTTGTTGTTTAGAAGAAAAACTCAAGCTCAATTCGCCGGTATTGAATTGGCTTGACAGAAAGATTCAGGAGGAACAACGCTATGATTTATTGATGCTCAAAGATAAGTATATATAAAAATGAAAGGATGACTTAAATGCTCAAAGCAATAATCGAACACAACAGTAATACCCTACTCCTCGAGTTTCCGTGCAAGCGGATGCTCCTTGCGGAACACCTTGCCTCCATCGGCATTCGCACACAGCCCAGCGACATCAAATGCATCGATGAGGAAGATGCCCCCATTCAAGTGAAAATCTACGGAGAAAGCGAGTTTGATGCCAAGCTCGCTTCTGTTGTTTCTCCCGAGAATACACTCTCCGGTGTCAACAGCTTCTGCGAGATCTATCACAATATGCCATACGCAAATAAGCTCGATATTCAGGAAGCAGTGCTGAACGGCGAAGTGTCCTCGCTCAGAGAATTCGGTCAGCTCATGCTTGATCGCAGACAGCAGGATATCACAGAACACTACTACTGCCCGTTGATCGCAACTGTTTATTCCCGCGATGAGTACGGCAACATGGACGAATACCCCGATGAGTATGACGGCAGCTATCTCGCGCCGTATGAAGACCGCATCCGAGAGTTGATATTGCGAGAGGAATCGTTGGATGAAGCAAATCTTGCCGATTACTTCGACGGAAGCAACGGCGCAGTTGCTAAGCTGAAAGAGATTCACTTCAGCACTCAGAATGTGGATGGTGTTCTATACGGAGATATTCGCGTGGAACTGACCGAACCCTTCACGACTGAAGAAGAAGCCGAGTTCAAGGATTGGGCAATCGGGCAAATGGCAGATGGCTGGGGTGAGTCGTTTGAACAGCGTGAAATTCGCATTCCCGAAGGCGAGATGTATGTCAGCTTCTGGAACAGCGGGGACGATTACTTTATGCTGAACAGCGACGAGTTTGACGAATATCTGGCGCAGGATCAAGGGATGGGAGGTATCCAGTAATGGCGATTCTCTTCTCAAAAGTCACCATGCGGGATGACTACAATGAATCCGAATTCTTCGTCTCTGGCTTCCCGCAAGAGCCGGATGACCTCGAAGGCTGGACCGCGTATCACGAATTCCTCGATGAGATCACCGAAGACACCATCGTGAACATTCACGCAGAAGCCTACCTCTACGGCGAAGGTGAAACGGTCAAAGCAACGCCCGAAGAAGTCGCATATATGACGATTCGGGATCAGAACGATCCGAACTTCCTCTCGGGACACTGCGACTGCATCGGCGAATCCGACTTCAATCAGTCGTGGTATCCGGATGAATTGTTCGGACAGGATTTTGCAGAATTATGAAAGGAGACGAACCATGCCGTATTTTGATAAACACGGAACTGAAATCAAAGCAGGAATGTACATCACACTCGGCGAGGGCTGTGAACCCGATCTGGTATACGACACCGTCGATGCCTACGGCAATCCCGATCTTGGCGTCAACGCGTCAAACGAAGCATACCTCGAAAGAAATCCCTTCGCAAGCCGTGAATTCTACTCTCTGTCCAACTTCGATATGCGCGAAGTTGAGATATGTGATCAGGTAGAGGGCTTCGAAGAGACGATGTAAAGAAAGGAACGGTGAACAACCATGAACAAAACAGAACACGAAATGAGAATTCTCTTCGGTGAGAGCGATCTCTTCTATGATGCAATGTTCTGCGGAAAGATGATGATCGGCAAGATCGATCACGACATCCGCGTCAAGCTCGAATTCATTTCCACGCACATTGCCAATCAGTACAACGCCATGAAGGTGACGGTACTCAATCGCACAGACGGTGAGATCGACAAAACAGTCATCCCGTTCAAGGATATCATCGGGCTGAAGAACGGCTACGATCCTTACATCTGGGACGATGATAACAGCAAAGGCTGGTACGGTTTCAAACCGACAAGCGATGAATACGATCGTATTTCTAACACCATTCACGACTATATGTCTATGTTCGCAGATGAGAATCTCGGCTACGAAATGAGGTCGATGTGATGGAAAAGAAGATGCCGGTCGGTAAGATCGACTTCCTCGATACGAATGGAAAGGTCGGTGAAACCTGCTACTACTACACCGAAGAAGAATTCCTCAAATCGGTGAAACACGAAAACTACTATGGTGCTCCTATGGTGGTGACTGTCTTTCAGGACGAAGCTGGGCAGACAATCCCGCTCGATTTTATGAAAGACTTTGATCCCTATCCGCAGGGGTTCCACATTATCGATTACGAAGAAGGTGAAAACTTGAACGAATTCCAAAAGCTCGAACGCCTCGCAAAGCAGTACAAAGCACTGTATCCGCAAGGGACACGAATCGAGCTTCAGATGATGGGCAGCGATCCCCGCCCCATCGAACCCGGTACAAGAGGCACGGTTGATCATGTCGATGATCTCGGCACGATCCACTGCACATTCGATAACGGCAGACGGCTCGGTATCATTCCCGAGGAAGACAGCTTCAGAAAGCTCACGCAGGATGAAATCCTTGATGAACGCAGCGAAAAGCTTCAGCGTCAGTACATTGATAGAGTCAATGCTGAAGTCATTCCCTGTGTCGAATGGATTGGTATGCGTAATGCTTACAAGAAAAACATTATGGATGTTCCGAAGGATTTGCTGAAGGATCTCCATGAAAAGTTTCTCGAAGTATACGGTACCGATTACCTCGATGACGATTACGGTTTCGTAACCGTCCCCGGTGTTGTACAAGGTGCAGACGGCAAACCTTATGTCGCACTGCTTGATCTCGATGTATCATCGTCAGGTGAACATTGGGGTACATTTTTCTTCACTCCGGAAGGTACGATCGATGATCAGGATGTCAGCGAAAACATGATGGCAATGCGCAAACAGATCGGTGTATACAAGTATTGGTATACTCCTGTGCTGGAACGTGATCATCATGTAGACTTCGATAACTGCCCCGACGAGATCACCGAAATGCTGAACTATGCAACCGAGCAGACAAATGAGGTGAAGCTCGAATGAAACCAATTAAATATCTCGATATGTTCGCCGGCGTTGGTGGGTTCCGAACAGGGCTCACAAATGTCGGCGATTTTTTTGTACCTGTAGGCTGGTGCGAGATAGACAAGCATGCACAGAAGGCCAACAGAGCGTTATACGAAACGGAAGGTGAATATTTTTGTGATGACGCAACCCAAATCAAACCAGAAGATCTCCCCGAAATTGATCTTATCTGCGCCGGATTTCCTTGTCAGCCATTTTCAGTCAGCGGCAGAAGACTCGGCTTTGCTGATACAAGAGGCACTCTCTTTCATGAGATCGTCCGAGTGGCTGAAGCCCGGCGACCTGCTTATCTTTTGCTCGAAAACGTCCCGGGGCTACTCAATCACGAAGGGGGGAAAACCTTCGGAACTATCCTTGCCGCGATACATGAGCTGGGGTATTCTCTTGAATAGTGTGTGCTTAACAGCGCGAATTTCGGAGTCCCGCAGCAGCGAAGGCGGGTGTACATTGTCGGATATCTTGATAGCCGACTGTCCGGAAAAATATTTCCTCTCACCCAGAGCGATGGAGCGCCTCTTAGGCAAGTTATACCCGGAGGACAAGGACAGCGAGTCTACAGCACCGAAGGAGCAAGCACATGCTTGACAAGTCAAGGTGGCGGCTGGGGCGCGAAGACCGGACTCTACTTTGTGGATATGAATCCGAATCCCGTCGTTACATCCGAAGCGCGATGTATCACCGCAAGGTATCTTGCGGGTATAAGCAATCGGAGAGGCGAGCATTCAGGCGTGCTCATCTCCGACGCAAGAGCCGTGCTGACTCCCGTAAGACAGCAAGGCAGGCGGATGAAAGAACCGGGTGAGCCGATGTTCACACTGACAGCCCAGGATAAACACGGAGTGGTTTGCGGCGATTGGGTAAGAAGATTGATGCCGCAGGAATGCTTCCGACTCCAGGGGTTTGCTGACGAGCAGTTCTTCAAGCTTGTAGAAGCAGACATTTCCGAAGCACAGCTATACAAGATGGCAGGCAATTCAGTTACAACGAATGTGGTAACCGCTATCGGGTTGAAGCTGATGCAAGAAGCCCAAAAACTTGAGAAGGAAGATAAAAAAGCGAAGAACAACTTCCATCGAATCGCAGCAATAGCAAATCGCTTGTTCTCGCACTTCAAAAGCCCTAACAAAAAGGAGGAACACGACAATGCCGAATCATGTAATTAACCGACTTTCATTCGACTGCCCCGAGGAACACCTCAAACAGATTCTCTCCGAGATCTGCTACGACGATTCTGCGGAAGTTGAAACCACCGGGATCGGTACCATCGACTTCAACAAGATCATGCCGATGCCCCCGAGCCTTGATATCGAAGACGGCAGTAACACCACGCACGGCATCAATCTCTATCTCGCCGCGATCAATCCGAGCGTGAATTACCTCGGGACAGAAAAAATGTCACCGCAGGAAATTGAAGCACTTGCGGAAAAGCTCAACGGTCACCGCCATTTCTTCCCGCATAAATCCATGCTCTCATCCGGAGAGATTGCAGAATGCACCAAGTACAGATCCGCCGATGAGCTAATCTGCCTCGGCAAAATTGCTGTCGAAAACCTCATGAACTACGGTGCCACCACATGGTACGACTGGCGTACTCGCGGTGATACCTGGAACACCAAGTGGAACTCCTACAGTCCGTCCTATGACGGCGGTAACGAGATATGCTTTCAAACCGCATGGTCAGCACCGCATCCCATTATTGAAAAGCTCTCGGAAATGTACCCCTATGTTTCCATCCGCCATATGTGGGCAAACGAAGACTTGTGGCAGGACTGCGGAAGCAGAACCTACCTCGGCGGTGAGATGGTCGACTATGATGAACCGAGCAGCGACAAGGAGCAACTTGAAGCGGCAGCTTCCATTTGGGGATACGATCTCAAGGAGGACT
The DNA here is from genome assembly GCA_045600005.1 of Eubacteriales bacterium. GTDB lineage: Bacteria > Bacillota > Clostridia > Oscillospirales > CAG-272 > Flemingiibacterium. The sequence goes on from JAZRXB010000060.1 coordinate 36,561, forward strand.
ATGGCATGGTCGAAAGTGCTTCGGGAAACAGCTATGTTGATGTCGACAACGAAACCTACGAGCTGGTTTCCGTATGCGGACAGCCCGGACTGTTTTTCAACGGCAGAATGAACCTTAACGATATCCCGCAGGGACTGTTCCTGTACCATTTACGAAGCGGTGACAACGGCGAACAGTTCTGCACTTTGGAGGCAAATGTAGGTGTGAACCATGGCGGTTCGATCATCACCAATGAACCTCTGGAGCTTGGCGAGCAGGATCACATCGAGTTTGATAAGACCAACGGCATCCTCTTCATGGGTGAAGAAATCACCTTTGGACAATTTTTGGAAGGTGACTTAGAAACAAAGGAAGGTGTCAAATTTGAGTGAAATCAGAATCGTAACAACCGAGGACCTCCGCAATATGAAGCGCAGTGAAGGAATCATCCTCCAAGGCTGCGGCGGTGAGCTTCAGGAATGGGTGGATGGAGTCAACGAGATGCTTGTAAAAGAAGGTATCCTTCTGAACGATACAAAATTCAGTAAGATCGATGCCTTCAAGCATGACGGACTGACAAATCTCCTCTTCCACTTCACTGACGATGTCAAGCTGAATATCGGAAAACTCGCTATGTGGCGACTTAAGACCCACGGCGCCTTCAGTGGCACCTGGTTTTCCGACTACGTCCCGAACAGGCTTGGCGGATTCAATCAGAGTTCGTTTGAAAAGCAAGTGGAACAGCTGTATACAAGTAATACAGAGGTCTCACCCGATTTCCAATGCGATCAGACGCTCGGATTCCCAACATCGCTCTGCTGGAACCGTGAGGAAGGAAAGGCATGGCTTGCGCTGAAGAAATCCATGATTGATGATGATCTCGACATGGTTCAGTTTGATAAAGGTGCCGAGGAGTTCGGTATCCGAGATTGTTGGGATACCGATGATTTCAATAATCTTCTCAGCGAACTCGGTGAAGATGCTTATCAGACCGCCTTTATGCACAGCGATGATGAGCCGTTCGATCTGGCATAATTATCAGTTTCTTAACATGATTCTCGCTGGACTTCCCGCATCTTCTGTGATATATTGTGTGCTACCAAAACAAGGAGGTACGATATGAATATCATTGAAGATCTGTGGTTCGGCAACATCTCCCCCTGGGAACGCCCCTTCAAAAAGGACAGTCCATATGCGGAATTGTTAGCACTTGTAGTCCGGCATCAGGAAGATCTGCTCAGCCGCATGAATGACGAAGAAAAGGAAATCTTCGAAAAGTATTGCGACTGTGCAAGTGAAATGCACGATCTAACGGAGCGTGAAGCATTTGTAAAGGGATTCACGCTCGGATGCAGAATCATAATTGAGGTGATGACTCAACCTGAAGATTTTGAATCTAAGGATTCGTAGTTATCGCATATCCCATAGTATAACAGAAAGATCACTCAAGCCCCGGTTGTGTGCTTACCCTACACAACCGGGGCTTTTTTGTTTTGCGATCTTTCGGAAAGGAAAAATTGCATGAACAGCTTCATGAGTTGGATCGGCGGCAAGAAGGCTCTCCGTGATGAGATACTTGCGCGTTTCCCGCTCGACTATAAAAGGTACATCGAAGTGTTCGGCGGTGGTGGCTGGGTACTCTTTCACAAGCCTGCAGGCAGAGATTTTGAAGTATATAACGACTTCAACCCCAATCTTGCAAACCTGTACCGCTGTGTGAGAGATCACACCAAAGAACTGATTGCCGAACTTACCTATGTACTCAATTCCCGCATCGATTTCGATTTTGTCCGCAAAACATTGCATACAAAAACCGAGATCCCCGATATTAAACGAGCTGCATATTTCTATCAGCTCATTCGCCAGAGCTATGCCTCCGGTCTCGATTCGTTTGGAGCGCAGCCACACTCGATGTGGAACAACTTCCCCCTCATAATCCAGGCCTGCTCGAGACTCCAGAAGGTAGTCATTGAAAATAAAGATTTCGAGAAGCTCATCAAACAATATGACCGACCGGAATCCTTCTTCTACTGCGATCCCCCGTATTACGAAACCGAGGATTACTATGAAGATGTCGGATTTACTACAAAGGATCACGAGCGGCTTGCAAACGCACTGTGTTCTATGCAGGGAAAGTTTCTCTTGTCGTATAACGACTGTCCCGAGATCCGAGAGTTATATTCCCGTCCCGGGATCATCATTGAAGGAACTTCAAGACTTTCCAACATCGCACAGCGATATGAGGCCGGTAAGCAATACGCAGAGCTTATTATATCCAATTATGATACAGAAGAAAAAATTAAAGCGATCCGCCAGCTGTCACTCTTTGACATGGTGGAAGAAAGCAGACAGCTATTAAAAGAAAGGAAGATTATATGGACTTCAGAATGAAAATCACACTGACTCTCCCCGAGGAGATGATCAAAACTATGGGCATCACGGAAGATACCCTTTTCATCACCAGTTATGAAAACGGTCAGATTCAAATCGAACCCTATGACGAAGATGATATCGAAGATGATTTCCCCGATGAGGATGCCTTTGACGAGGAATACGACGATGATATGCAGGCGGAGCTTTCCGATGCATTCGAAAGCGGATACAAAAGAGGAACTCTTCATGGATATGCAGATGGATACCGCTGCGGATTTGAAGACGCACACGAAGGATTGCCGTATAACTACTATTATCGCGGCCGCGTGAATGAGTTTCACGACCATCCCGCTGAAATGCCCTGTCACAAGAACTGCAGATGCAAAAACACCCACTAATCATTAACACACATATACAGAAAGGAAAATTTACATGAACAAGATTTTCAAGATTCTCGGCAAGCGCGGCCGTATCACCATTCCCTATGAAATCCGCATGAAGCTCGGATTCGCTTACAACGATGTGCTCTCTTTCGAGGAGCAGGATGACAACACCGTTATCATCAAGCGCGAGAAAATTTGCGACAACTGTGGAAAGAAGCCTGCTTCCAAGAAGAAGCCCACCGATCTCGGAACGCTCCTCGACTTTATCGATGAACTTTCGCGTGAAGAAAAGAAGGTTGCATTCTTCCACCTTCTCAATGAGTGGGAAAAGATCAAAGGAGAAAACATCAATGCCTGATCTCTATACACAATCAATTCGGATGGCAAAAGCTATGGGAGAACTTGATCTTTACCGCGAAAGCAAAAGAGCAAATATCATCTGTAAAAACGGTATCGAGCGAATGATCTCAGACAGATTTGACGGTCAGAGTTTGCATGGTGACTGCATCCGTGAGCTATGCGATGAATACGGTGTTGACCGTGTTGGCTGGGTTCTTGCGAATACCGTTCAGAATCATCCTTGGGACGGTCGCTTCCGGCATTATAACAAAACATGGGCGCAGGAATATCCGATTCCGAACGAACCGGAGGACTGCACCTATGAATACAGTATCAATTCCCATTCCGAAATCGTTAACGGACTCATAGACCAGTTCCGTGCATTTACACAGGAGCAAAATGAATCCAACAGTTTCGGGATGCAGTTATGAAAAGAGGTGAAACACGCATGAACGTACTCATCGAAAAATACAACACACGCACATGGCTGACACTGCCATGCTCCGAGCAGGAAATGCAGGATGCCCAGGAAGAAGTACACAGCCTCTCACCGCTGGACACCGATGTGGTGATTGTCGATCTCCACGACAACGTGGAGGAACTGAACACCCTCATTGGACAGCACGTGGATCTCGACCACCTTAACCTCCTTGCACGCTGCATGGATGGACTCTTCGGCGGTGAATACGATCAGTTCCGCGCAGCGCTCCACATCCGAGGTGTGTCTGACCTCAAAACGATGATCAATCTCACCCAGGAGGTGTACAACTACACCATTGCCTCACCCGATGCATCGCTCACTTCTATCGGCAAGGATCACTACATGAACATGCACGGCGGATGCATGACGATGGAAGATGAGTCCAAAATCGACTTCGCAGCTATTGCACGTGAGCTTATCGCATCGGGCAACGGCATTGAATCACCGTATGGACTTGTATTCATTAACGACCAGGATCCGTCGCTGTTCTTTAACGGAAAGAATATGCCGTGCTACTATGACCGCGAGTTTGTGGTCAGCTGCTTCCTGAATTACGGCGGCAGTACAGAGCATCTATTCCTTCCGTGCAATGAGAATGCCATCGCCAAAGCGGTTCACCGTCTCGGTGCTTCCGACATCAGTGAATGCTCGGTTGAAATCGAAAACTTCGGACATGGCAGTAAGTTCAGCGAGCTGATCGGAACTATGGAAGATTACGACCTCTATGACTTGAACCGACTCACGCATGAGGTGCAGGATTTCAATGTATCCGAGCTTGACAAGCTTGCGGCGCTCTATGAATACACGCAGGTGTATATGGATCCCGAACCGATCTATGCGCTGACCTGCCTTGCCGAGCATCTTGACAGTTTCACTTTCGCTCCCGGCATCGACAACACCGAGGATCTCGGAATGTATCTGATCAAAGAATCCGGCGAGTACAGCTACGATCCCGAGCTTGAGGACTACTATCACTACGAGCAGTTCGGTGAAGATCGTGTCAATGAACAGAACGGAATGTTTCTCGAATCGGGATATGTCGGTATCAAGGATGACATGGAGATCGCCGATATAATTGATGAATCCGGTCCGAAGATGGGAGGGCTTGCATGAACGTAAAGGTATACCAGATCAGCCATGAACGCGATAAAAACAATCTGATGTTTATGGGATATGATTTCGCACAGAAGCACGGCGGCATCGACGCATCCGCGTACAAATGCGTCTTTGACGGCGAAATGGACTGCGAAAGCCTTGAAGAAATCTACAATCTGTGCAACACAGAGCCGCCGATCGGCTATAACGGGCACTCACTCTCGGTCAGTGATGTCCTTGAAATTAGAGGTAATTGTTACTTCTGCGACTCGGTGGGATTCAAATCGCTGCACATCTTCGATTCATCCGCAGTCGAACCGATTGAAGGCAAGCGAATGCTGGTCATCGAACCGCACAAAGCACCGTATGAGATGATCATCCCCGACAAGCTCGAAGCACTTCAGCAGGCAGTGCGCGGAATGATCGAAGCCACCTATCCCTTCGAGGATAACGCCTTCATTTTCTCAAATGAGGAGGCCAAGCTCATCGGCATGGAAGGCAATCGCCGTCTGAACGGTGAAATCTACGCAGGCCCGATGATCATTGCCGCTGATGACGGTGTGGGCGGTACGACCGACCTCACCGACGAGCAGATTGCAAAATACACGAAGATGTTCGAGCAGCCGGAGGACATCTCTCCCGAAGAAGTGGAATCTTCTGCGGGATTCGGTATATACGGCTTTTATTGATATGAAGAAGCGGAGTTTTCGTTTACACGATGCTCCGCTTTTTTATATATAACCCCACAAAACATAGCCGATTGTAAAACACCCGTACCAAACAGCAGAAAGCAATGAAGTAAAAAGCAGAGGAAGAAAAAATCCCTACCCCAAAAAGAAAAAGCGCCCTCAAAAGAAAAAAAGACGCAAAAAACCAAAGCGACAGAAGCCGTTT
>JAZRXB010000061.1:0-13104 GCA_045600005.1 Eubacteriales bacterium
ACCTTTTTCATGCCGTCAAACGGATACTTCCAGTAGACCGCGCTGGCGGACGGCTTGATGATGATCGGATAGGAGAAGCCGAGCGCTTCCTCGTCAAGCGCCGCCGTCAGGTCGGTCTCCGGCGTGACGACGACCGTTTTCGGGAAGAGGATCCCCTTCCGCGCGCAGTCCTCGTAGAAGCTCGCCTTGTACGCCAGACGCTCGAACAGCGCCGGACCGATATACGGCACGATATAGCGCGGGCGCAGACGGTCGCCGTGATGGATCAGCATCGACGCATAATCGTCGGTGCAGCCGAACGCGATCAGCGCCGCGCCGGGATGCGCGTCGGCAAAAACGGTCAGCGTTTTCACCATCACATCGGGGTCGTCGATCTTTTCGACGATCGTGAAACGGATGATCCTCGTATAATTGGACGCGCCGATGGCGTAGCGTCCGAACGCATAAGACTTCACGCCGTATTCCTCGTGGAAGGCGCGCGCCACGTTGTAGCAGTTCAGATCGGCTCCCAGCAGGACCGGGATGATGTTGCATTTTTCCATATTTATGTCAGACTTCCCTCTCATATGAGATGTCGTTACGAAATCGCGGCGCTTCCCTTCTCGTCAAGGAAGAAGCGCTTGTACCAGACAAGGAACGTGTAGACCGTCCAGATGCGCCGACCGTTCTCCGCGCCCGCCTTATGCTCGTCGAGCAGCTTCATCAATGCGTCGGTGTCGAAGAACTCGGACGCCCACGGCGCGCAGAAAAGCTCCTTCACGATCCCGTAATACCTGTCTTCGCGCAGCCAGTAGCGGATCGGGACGGGGAATCCCATCTTTTTTCGGTCCGCCCACTCGTCGGGCAGCGTTTTGTTCGCCGCCTTGCGGAAGATGTATTTCGTATTCTTTCCGTTGATCTTGTATTCATGCGGCAGAGTCTGCGCCTGCGCCATCACGTCCCGGTCAAGGAAGGGGACGCGAAGCTCCAGCGAGCTTGCCATGCTCATCTTGTCGGCTTTTAAGAGAATATCGCCCGGCATCCAGAGGTTCAGGTCAAGATACTGCTTTTTGTCAAGCTCGGACTTGTCCTTCACCCGCGCGTAGATCGGCGCGGTGACTTCCTTCACCGACGGACCGACGCGGTATTCGGGCTTTAAGACCTTCATCGCGTCCTTTTCGTCCCAGACGTAAGCCTGACCGATGAAATAATCCTCCGGTCTGCCGCTCGATTTGATGATAAAATCATGTCCCTTGAAATAGGGCAGCTTCTTTGCGATATTCGCCGCCAAAACGCGGAGCGGCTGCGGGATCTTCTTGTATTTATGCGCCAGCGGCGTTTCGTCGTACCATTCGTAGCCGGCGTAGATCTCGTCCGCGCCCTCGCCCGACAGCACGACCGTCACCTGCTCGCGCGCCAGCTTCGCTAAAAACCACAGCGGTACGCAGGACGGGTTCGACTGCGGCTCGTCCATGTGATACTGGATGTCGGAAAAAGCGTCGAAGCATTCGTCGGCGGTGATGAGCTTCCGGTAATTCTCGATGCCGAGCTTTTCGGACAGCTCCCTTGCGTAGTCGGTCTCGTTGAATTTCTGATAATCGAACCCGACCGAAAAGGTCTTGTCGGGCATGAGGCAGGCGGTGATATAGCTCGAATCGACGCCGCCGGACAGGAACGAGCCGACCTTGACGTCGCTGATCTTATGCGCCGCGACCGATTCGTTGACCGTGCGGTCGATCTGTTCCACATAGCGGTCGAAATCGCCGGGGACCTCGGTGAAATCCGCGTCCCAGTAGCGTTCGGTCGTCAGCTCTCCGTCCCGGAGCGTGAAGGTGTGCGCGGGCGGCAGCTTGAACACGCCCTCGAAAAAGGTCTCGTCGAGCGACGAATACTGGAAGGTGAGATAGGGGCGCAGCGCGCGCTTGTTCACCCTTTTGACGAAGCCGGGATGCTCCAAAAAGGACTTGATCTCCGACCCGAACAGCCAGTCCCCCGCTGTCGTGCGCGTATAATAGAACGGCTTGATGCCGAAATAATCGCGCGCGCCGAACAGGATATTCTTCTTCCTGTCATGGATGACGAACGCGAACATTCCGCGCAGCTTCGGCACGAGCGCCGCGCCGTATTCCTCGTAGCCGTGGACGAGCGTTTCGGTGTCCGAGCGCGTGGCGAAGACGTGACCCTTTTCGATCAGCTCCGCGCGAAGCGACTCAAAATTATAAATTTCGCCGTTGAAAACGATGACGACGCTGCCGTCCTCGTTGTACATCGGCTGGGAACCGCCGTCAAGGTCGATGATGCTCAGGCGGCGGAAGCCGAGCGCCGCGTCTTCGCCGAGATATTCCCCGGCGGAATCCGGTCCGCGGTGGACGATCCGCGCCATCATATTTTCAAGGATCTCCTTACGCTTTTCAAGTTTACCGGTAAAGCCAACAAATCCGCACATATCGTATCTTATCTCCAAGCAAGATCATTCAAAGTATAGTATACCACACCTGACACGGAAAAGAAAGTCTTTTCCGTGAAGAAAAGAAAGACTTTTCCGTGCAGAAAAGAGAATTTTCCGTAAAGTTCTCATATCCGGAGGCGTCTCATTCAGTCGTCCGGGAAAATGACCAGCTTCGACTCCCTGTAACCGTCGAGACCCGCCTTCTGGAGCGCGCCGAAAATACGGTGACGCAGCCCCTTGTTGTTCCGTTCCAGCTCGGCAAGGAGCTTCTTCATTTCCTCGCGCTCGGTGTTCTTGTCCGCCGGACAGGGGGACTTGATGACCGGGAGCGGGTGACGGTTGACAAAATAGCGCACGTCTTTTTCCTGCGCGTAGATCAGCGGCCGGATCATCGTGAGGTCCTTGCGGCTCAGATAGGTCACGGGCGAGAACGAGCCGAGCCTTCCCTCGTAAAAGAGGTTCAGCATGAAGGTATCCACCACGTCGTCAAAGTGATGACCGAGCGCGAGCTTGCTGCAGCCCTGCTCCTTCGCCGCGTCGTGCAGCGCGCCCCGGCGCATCTTCGAGCAGAGTCCGCAGGGGTTCTTTTCCTTCCGCAGATCGAACACGACGTGACTGATCTTCGTCTCAACGACCACATACGGAACGCCCAGCTCCTCGCAGAGCGCCCGGATCGGCGAAAAGTCCATCGCCGGCTCAAAGCCCATGTCGATGGTGATCGCCACCAGCTCGAATTTTTTCGGATAAAACCGCCTTAGCTCGGCGAGCGCGTATAAAAGCGTCAGCGAATCCTTGCCCGCCGACACGCCGACCGCGATCCGGTCGCCGTCCTCGATCATCTCATAATCGTCCACGGCGCGGCGGGTAAAGCTGAGAATGCGTTTGATTTCTTTCATAATAAACAGAACCGCGGCGCGGTCCCCACTTTCATCGTTTTGCGTGTCACATTCCGCCCGCTGTCCGCATATGCTGGGAAGGAAACGGAAATCCATCAGAATCGGGAGGATAGCATGGCAATCAGAATTTTCATCGACCAGGGACACAACCCGGTCAATCCCAACGCGGGCGCGGAGGGAAACGGTCTGCGCGAACAGGATCTCACCTTCGTCATCGGCAGACTGACCGCCGACCTTTTACGTTCCGACCCGCGCTTTGAGGTCCGCACATCGAGAAGCACGGCGGATGAGATCCTCGGCACGTCCAATCTCACGAGCCTTTCCGCCCGCGTGAACGCCGCCAACGAATGGGGCGCGGACTGGTTCGTCAGCCTGCACACCAACGCCTATTCCGGCTCGGCGGCAAGCGGCGTCGAAGCCTTTGTTTACAGCGTCGGCTCGCCCGGCTTCCGGATGGGCGAAAACATCGTCACGCAGATCTCGCTCGAAACGGGACTCACGGAGCGCGGGACCTTCGCGCGTCCGTCGCTCTATGTGCTTCGCCGCACCGCGATGCCCGCGGTGCTGGTCGAAATGGGCTTCATCTCGAACCCGAACGACGCGCGGCTGATGAAAAACGAACCGGAGCGCTTCGCGCGGGGCGTCTATCAGGGCATTCTGAATTACTACGGTCTCGAAGCGGCGCGGTGAACCGCGTTTTCCGTCATCATTCCGAAAGAGCTGCGTATATTGCGAAGCATTTGCAAAGCATTCGCATCACGCCCGCCAAAGGCTCGCGCAAAGCGTTCCCTCCACGTTTTTTCAGGCTGTCCTTATGGCTGCCTCTGAAATTCATAAAATCCGCAGGAAAATAAAACGCGATACCCATAGTATCGGGTTTTATTTTCCATCATCTCGGATTTTTTGAGGTTGCCTTATAATCCTTCCCTTTCCGGGACAGACTAATCCCATCAACCGGAAAAGGCGGAAAAACAGATGTCGGATTTTTTTCATTTGTCCTACGAAGAGAAGAAGCGCGCGCTCGGCGGCCTCTTCGGCGTCGGGAAAAACTACGATTTCGTCGGGCGCGAATACTCTTTTACACACTTCCGCGCCTCGCTTTATTTTATCGACAGCTTCATCAAAAGCGATGAGCTGGAGCTTCTGCTGATCTACCTTGCCGACCTTGAAGAGCCGGTCCCGGAGGAGCTTGAAGCCTTCGCCGCAAAGCATCTGCCGGGCGCGGAGGTCAGCGTCATGACGGAAGAAGAAGCGTTCGTCAGCGCGGTCCTGTCCGGCACGGTCGGCATGATCTTCGACCTGCCGGACGCCGCGGGGGTCGTCCTCGACCTTCGCAGCTATCCGACGCGCGGCATCGAACAGTCGGAGAACGACCGCGTGCTGCGCGGCGCGCACGACAGCTTCGTCGAGACGATCAAGCAGAACACGACGCTCATCCGCCGCCGCATCCGCGACCCGCGTCTGACCTTCGAGAAATTCTCGATCGGCGAGCGCTCGAAGACCGACGTCGTGATGGCGTACCTCGAAGGCGAAGCGTCGGACGAATACGTGAAAAATCTCCGCGCGAAGCTGAACGCGATCCGTGCGGACGCGCTGACGCTCGGTCAGCAGTCGCTCGCCGAATGCCTGATAAAGCGCGGCTGGTACGACCCGTTCCCGAAATTCCGCTACACCGAACGCCCCGACATGACGGCTGCACAGTTATTGGAAGGAAACGTCGTCCTTCTGTGCGACACATCGCCCGAAGCGATGATCCTGCCGACCTGCCTGTTCGATTTCATGCAGGAGACCGACGATTATTATTTTCCGCCGCTGACCGGTTCGTATCTGCGGCTGCTCCGCTACGCGGTCTTTTTCCTGACGATGTTATTGACGCCGACGTGGTACCTGCTGATCTCGGACCCGTCGCGGCTCCCGGCATGGCTCGGATTCCTGCGGGTCAGAAACGAATGCGAGATCCCGATCATCGTTCAGCTTTTCCTGATCGAGTTCGCGCTGGACGGCTTAAAGCTCGCGTCGATGAACACGCCGAGCTCGCTCAACAATACGTTCGGCGTTGTCGGCGGACTGATCCTCGGCGATTTCGCGGTGCAGATCGGATGGTTCGTGCCGGAGGTGATCGTCTGCATGGCGTTCGTCGCCATCGCGGGCTTCACGCAGTCGAGCTATGAGCTTGGCTATGCGTTCAAATTCATGCGGATGATGCTTCTGCTCACGACGGCGCTGTTCGGCGTGTGGGGCTATTTCGGCGGACTTGCGCTCGCCGTGCTGCTGGCTGCATCGAACAGGACGGTCAACGGGAAGCGGAACTATCTCTACCCGCTGATCCCCTTCAACGCGAAGGCGCTCAAGCGGCTCGTGGTACGCGAGCGGCTTCGTGCGGACGAGCTGCGTCCGCGCTCCGGCAGACGCGCGGCAAAGCGCTGATCATTCCAGCACCGTTCCCGCCCGCATCGACTCGGCGCAGACCTCAAAGAAGGTCCTGCCGCGGTTGAGAAGCAGCTCTTCCCCGTCCGCGTCATACAGCCTGATCGGAAGATCGACGCCGTACTTCACCCATTGGATCGTTTCGTAACCGCCGCGGCTGAGGTAATAGCCCGTGCCGCTGCCGACGGTCTCCACGTCAAGGTGATTGTAGCTGTCGCCGGTGGAGGTCGTCGGCAGATACAGCACGATCACGTTGTCGAACGCGATCTGAACGTTCGCGGTGTTGTCGACCTGCGGCACGCCGTCGAACTGCCAGCGGTAGTAAAGCCCGTCGTTCGGGTCATATTCAAAATACGGCGCGTGGATGCTCGAAAATCTCACCTGCAAGAAATCGGCGTTTCCCTCGCCCGGAACGCGGCTCTCGCCCCACGGCATGAAATCGAGCGGCGAATCGAACCCGCCGTACAGCTCGGTCCGGCTGCCGACATACTGAATGCCGGCTTCGATCTTCTCGCCGGTGGTCATCAGACTGTGTTCGGTCCCCATCGTCACGCGGCGTTCCTCGTCGCGGTAGAACATTCCGGGGATCGCCATATTCACGCCGTCCAGATGGTCGATCTTCCGGTCGCGCATTTCGATGTACGCCTGATCGCTTCCGCCCGCGTGAATGTAGATCGCGTCGTGGTTCGCGGCGAAATCGAGGAAATATTCTCTGGACGAGCGCACCGAGCCGACGACCGGCAGGGACTCATATTCCATCGAGAGCATCATCAGACGGGTCTGCCAGCCCTCGACGACGCATTCATACATCACGTCGGCATAGGAAATGCCTTCCTGCGGCGTGGCGACCCGGATGTTGTTGATCATGATCGCGGCGGGACGGCGGTCCGAAAGATCATACGCCGACTCAAGCCCGGTAAGAGGATTGATGTACGACGGTTCGGACGGTTCGGGCGGCAGGGTCTCGGGGGGATCGGTCTCAGGCGGTTCGGTTTCGGGAGGATCGGTCTCAGGCGGTTCCGTTTCGGGCGGTTCGGTTTCAGGCGCGGCGGTCGTGTCTTCCGCGGAAGATTCGGTCACAGGCGGCTCTTCGGTGACGGGCGGCTCTCCGGTCCCGTCCCCGCAGGACTGTGCGCAGAGCAGCGCGGACAACAGGACCGCCGCAAGCGCAAGTCTGCTCTTTTTTGCTTTTCTTTTCTTTATCATCAGTCGTTTCCTCCCGACAGAAAATCTCATAATTATTATTATATCGCAAATCCGTCCAAATGTCAATCATAATTCTGTCGGCGGCTTTCCATATAGTTTACAATTTGTATGTTGAATTTGCGATATTTGTGTGCTAAAATAGATATAATCATGTATCATGGAATAAGGAGGAACGCTGATGAGCAATGTAGAGGAAACGACTGTAAAAGGTCAATATATGATGTATCGCGGAAAACCGCTCGTAAGAGAAGGTCAGCAGCTCTGCTATGGGAGTATGGACGATAAATACGTACTGGTACTCGGCATCATGTCCGTCAGAAAATACGGCGGCACGGAGGTACCCGATCAGATATTAGTCCAGATCCAGAGCACGGCGGATAAAACGGTGATCAAATTCGGCATGAAAAACGGACTCTATGAGGCGTTTGAATACGGTCTGAACTGGCTCGACGCTGAGCTTCGCAAGGGCTGACAGCACACGCCGCCAAACACAAGGAGCGTCCCCTTTCGGGGACTCTCCTTGTGTTTGGTTATTTATTTTACCTTAACGGAGGTGATGTGGGGGTTGACGCCCTCATACCAGTATAAGAAGCCTTCCATGTCGATCTTGTCGCCGACCTTGAGCGCTTCGACTGCCTTGTAGACGTCGGTGTCCTGACCGCAGAGGTAGGATTCAACGGTGAAGGTGTAGGTCGCGCCGTTGACGGAAACGTCAAAGTACAGGTCGCTGCCCTTTTCGCCGGAGCCGTCCCAGTTGTAGAGGAACGCAGCGTCGTTGCCGGCCGCGTCCTTCTTCGCTTCAACGGTCATGCCCTTGAACGCGACGAATTCGTTCTGATGGTTGATCAGATCGTCCGTGCCGAGCAGGCTGGTGACGTCCTGAGCCTTTGCGATATACTTGCCTTTTTCGATTTCAAAGGTCGCGTCAGCGATCTCATACTCGCCGTTGAATACAGCCTTGAAGCCGCTGACCTTGATCTTCGTGCCGGGAACGAGCTTGTTGAATTCTTCCTCGGTGCAGGGCATATTGTAAATGAAATATGCGCCGTCCTTATCCTGCGTGTAGAAGGTAGCCGCACCTTCCCACCAGCTCTGCTTTGCCTGAACGTAGGTCTCGATGACGACCGGATCGTCAACAGCCGCCGCGTTGTACTGAGCCCAGGTCATGACGCCCTCGCCCTTTACATCGGGGGTATCGCCGCAGGCGATCAGAGAGAACGCCAGCATGAGAACCAGAAGAAGTGCCGTAAACTTTTTCATGTTTTTTCTCCTTGTTGTAATAATTCTGATTCGGTTCGATTATCCGAATCACTAATATTATACTTCAATTTATGGAAAAGTCAATACCTTTCCTGTTTTTTGGGCAGTTTTTTGATTTTTCCCGCGAGAAGGTACGCACCCATCCCGACCCATGCCGCGCACAGGACGATGATCAGCGCCTTCGACGCGCCGGGCAGCGGACCAAGCTCGCCGCGCTCAGCGCCCGAGCCGTTCATCGACGCGCCGAGCTGATCGAGCCGGTAGAGCGATGTCACGTCCTCCTGTAACTTCACAAAGTATTCGTCGTCGACCGTCTGACCGCGCCGCACCGATTTCGTGACGTTTTCGATCAGCTGACCCGCCGCGTCGCGCAGAGACGCCGAGCCGTTGAAGACCGGCGTGACGAAGGTGTCGCCGATGTGGTCGAGCAGCAGATGCGTCGCGTCGAGCTTGACCTTGTAGTGCAGAGCTCCGTCCGAGCCGCCCTTTGCCAGATAGTCGAGATAGGCGGGATCGTTCTGCGCCTTTTTCGTGACGGGAACATAGCCCTCGGTCTCGGCGTAGGCGATCTGCACCTCGTTTGTCAGCAGATACTGCGCGAACAGCCACGACGCCAGCACCTCGCCGGAGTCGCGCTTGTTGAAGACGCAGATCGACGGTCCCTGTGAGATCATCTTCGGATGCGCCGGGTCGACCTGCGGGATCGGCCGGACGACCGTTTCAAACTTTACCAGTCTGTCCGGGCTGATGTCGAGAAGCGGCGCTTCGCTTCCCATCCACGTCGCGCCCGCGGTCGAGTCGATGGCGAAAATACATTGCCCGGCGTTCAGGTAGTTCGCCGGATAACCCGAAATGTGGAAGGTCGAGAACGCGCCGGTGCCGGTATGCTCCGCCACGTCGAGCAGAAATCCCTTCATCGTATCGTTGAAGATCTCGATGTCCCCTTCGTCGGTCGAATACCCGGCGTTTTTCTGTTTCAGATAGCTGATCATCATGTTGTCGGTCGACTTGTAGATGAACGGGAGCATGACCGTCTGACCGTTCACCGCGTATACGCCGTCCGCATTCTTCTTCGCCGCCGCGTCGGAGACCTCCCAGATGAAGTCCCATGTCAGAACGTCGGGGACCTGATAGCCCAGCTTTTCGACGTAGGTCTTGTTGATGTAGCAGGCCTCGGTCGAGCGCATATAGGGGATCGCGTAGCTGTGACCGTCGAACACGCCCTCCGACAGGAACTGCGGCACGATCTCCTCTCTGGCGGGCGAATCGTACAGCAGCCCGCTTCCGCCGAAGCCCCAGCGTGCGTCGTCCATCAGCTCGTCGAGCGGGACGACGGTGTTCGCGCCGGTGAGGTAGGTCGCAATGTGGTCGGGGTATGTGATACAGACGTTCGGCGTGGTCTGCGTGGCGATGTTGGTGATGACGTCGTTGTAAATGCGTCCGTAGTCGGTGTAGAGACGGAGATTCACCGTGATGTTCGGATAGAGCGCCTCGAAATCGGCGATGGTCTTCGCGTAGATGTCGGTCTGCGTCCTGTTGGTATCGTTTTTCGCCCAGAAGGTGATCTCGTAACGGCTTTCCGTATCGAAGCTCTCCGGCATCACGAACGGGTCGAGCCGACGGGAGCCGTGGCATCCGGCGAGCGTTCCCGCGCACGGCAGGACGAGAAGCGCCGCAAGCAGGGAGGAAACGATTCTCTTCATCCCTTGAGACCTCCTCTCGACACGCCTTCCATGATCTTCTTCCGGAAGATCAGGAACAGAATGATCAGCGGCACCGAAATGACGACGACCGCCGCCATCATCGCGGGAATGTTCTCGCGTCCGAAGCCGTTCTCGCGGATCTCCTGAATACCGCCCGATACGAGGAAGTAGGCCTGATCGTCCGTGATCAGTCTCGGCCAGACGTATGAGTTCCAGCACTCGATGACCTTGAGGATCGTGACCGTGACGACGGTGGGACGGCAGATCGGAAGCATGACCCTGAAAAGGAACCGGAGGTCGGACGTGCCGTCGACCTTCGCGGCATAGTACAGCTCGTCGGGGATCTGCGCGAAGTTTTCCTTTAACAGATAGATGTAGAACACCGATGTGACCGACGGCAGGATCAGACCCGTGAAGGTGTTGCGCAGATCGAGATCGGTGATCGTGACGAAGTTCGTGATGACGACCAGCTCGCTCGGGATCATCATCAGCGCCAGAAACAGCGTGAAGGTGAGGTCCTTGCCCGGAAAATCGAGCCTTGCGAACGCGAACGCCGCGAAGACCGTGACGACCAGCATCAGCGCCGTCGTGACGATTGTGAAGACCAGCGTGTTGAAGAAATAGCGCGCCAGCGGTACGGCGGTGAAGGCGGACGCATAGTTGTCAAGCGTCGGCGACAGCGTGAAGAACTGCGGGATGGTCTCGGCGTTGTACGCGCTGTAACTCTTGATCGACGACAGGACCATCCAGTAGAACGGGAACAGCACGATGACCGCCCAGACCGACAGAAACAGGTAGAGAAAGGCTTTTCCGATCAGCCCGCGCCGGCGCGAAGCCTTTTCGAGCTTTTCATAATCGACAGTTTTCGGCATGACAGGTCTCCTTTCTCCTTAATAATGAACGTGCTTTTTGCTGACCAGCAGGTTGATGCAGGTGATGGCCAGCCCGATGATGAACAGAATGATCGCCGCGGCGGACGCATAGGACGGATAGCCGCCGCTGTCGCCGTAGAGCATATCGTAGATGTAGCCGACGATGGTGTTCATCTCGGCGGCGTTCAGCTTCACGCCGAACAGCGCGACCGCGTCGCTGTACGCCTTGAACGCGCCGATAAAGCCCGTGATGACGAGATAGAACAGCATCGGGGAGATCATCGGAAGCGTGATCTTCGTGAAGACGCGGAGCTTCGGCGTGCCGTCGATCTTCGCGGCATTGTAGTAGTCCTGCCGGACCGACGCGAGAGCGCTGGTCAGAATGAGGATCTTGAACGGCATGACGATCCAGATCGTGTATATGCACAGCACCAGCATCTTCGCCCAGTACGGACCGTCGATGAAATCGACCGGACCAAGCCCGAACAGACCGATGAGAAGGTTCATCAGACCGTCGGAATAGGGGGTCTTCTTAAAGAGGATCATGAAGACCAGCCCGACGGCGAGCGTGTTGGTGACGTAAGGTAAGAAGTAGATCGTCTGGAACATTTCCCTCAGCGGTCTGATCGAATTGAGTCCGAGCGAGACGAGCAGAGACAGTCCGGTCGATACGGGGACCGTGATGATGACGAGAATGAACGTGTTTTTCAGCGCCTGTAAGAAATACGGGTCGCGCAGAACGTAGGCGTAGTTGTAGAAGCCCGTGCCGAAAAAGCTCTGCGAGGCGGAATTGTACCCTTCCTCGAACGAGTAGATCAGCACGTCGACCAGCGGATACACCATGAACACGCCGAGGAACACGACGGCGGGCAGCAGATAGAGCCAGCCCTTGAAGCTGCGGTTATCCATTCTTAGTTCCCTCCGTGTCAAAGCGGATGCGTTCCTCGGTCGTTTTGTCGAATAACAGCACCTTGCGCGGCTTCAAGCGGAACCGGACGGTCGGCGCGTCGGGGTCGACCGGACTCTCCGCGCTGATGATCGAGCGGACGGTGGGATTCTGCGACGCCGGATGCGTCGACACGACGCTGACGTCCCGTCCCATGACCTCCACGCCGACCAGCGAGCAGCATAATCCGCCCGCCGCGTCCGGCACGAAGCCTTCGGGACGCACGCCGACCCAGACCTCGCGGTCGGAAATGTCCGGAACGCTCAGCGCCTCGTCTTCGCCGATGAAAAGCCGTCCGTTCTTCACGCTGCCGTCGAAGACCGTGATCGGCGGCGTGCCGAGGAATTTGGCGACAAAGAGATTGATCGGGTCGTCGTAGACAGCCTGCGGCTTTCCGATCTGCTGGACCACGCCCGCCTGCATGACGACGATGAGGTCGGAAATGCTCATGGCTTCCTCCTGATCGTGCGTGACGAACACGGTCGTGATCTTCGTTTCGCGCTGGATGCGGCGGATCTCCTCACGGGTCTGGAGACGCAGACGCGCGTCGAGGTTGGACAGCGGCTCGTCAAGGAGCAGTACGCGCGGACGCTTGACCAGCGCGCGGGCGATGGCGACGCGCTGCTGCTGGCCGCCGGACAGCTCGCCCGGCTTGCGGTCCATCAGACCGTCGATCTGCACGAGCTTCGCCGCCTCGTATGCCTTTTCGCGCATCTGCTCCTTCGTGAGCTTGTCCTTCCCTTTCAGGTTTTCGAGCGGGAAGGTGATGTTCTGCAGAACGGTCAGATGCGGATAGAGCGCGTAGTTCTGAAAGACCAGTCCGACGCCGCGGTGTTCGGGCGCAAGTCCGGTCACGTCGTCGTCGCCGAAGAAGATCTTCCCCTCGGTCGGCTTTTCCAGACCGCTGATGAGATTGAGCGTCGTGCTTTTGCCGCAGCCGGACGGTCCGAGCAGACCGATGAGCTGTCCGTCCGGGATCTCAAAGGTAAAGTGATCGACCGCCGTGACCGTCGATTTCGCCTTTTTGTTGTAGCTTCTGAACACCTTGGTCAGATTATCCAAAATAACTTTCATGATTCCATTCCTTTTCAATAGCAGAAAATGGGGGACTGCCCTATTATATCATCTTTCCGGGCGTTTTTTGTTACAGAAATGTGAACACAGATCGGTTTTGTGAATTTTATCGCTCCATAACGACCGAAAACGTCCGCCTGCGGCAGAGCCAAGTCGGATCGTAGCCATGTCGTTCTGTGAGCCAAGGAGTTGGGTACCACAGTTGTCTTCCTAAGACCGCTTGGCCTCCGACTTCGGTTTTGTGAATTTTATCGCTCCATAACGACCGAAAACGTCCGCCTGCGGCAGAGCC
>JAZRXB010000062.1:0-6310 GCA_045600005.1 Eubacteriales bacterium
ATCTCCTTCCGCATTTCGAAGAAGCCGGACGGCACGGAGTACTTCTCCTATATCAACAAGATGACGCTGAAACGCTTCCATACCCTGCAGGCCGGAACCGCGCTGCAGACCGAATATTACCGGGAAGTTCCCCTGCGCGGCTTCCTCGCCGTAGGAGCGCGGCAGACGGTTCTGCCACAGATCGACGATCGTTTCGGCGACGCTCTGGTCGCTGTCCCGCCGCAGGAAAAAGAAATCGTTGTTTTTCACGTTGAGGACGGGATAGACCCCCTCGTTGATCCGGTGCGCGTTTGTAATGATGAGACTTTCCTGAGCCTGACGGAAGATCTCGGTCAGCTTGACCGTGCAGAAGCGTCCGCCCGCGATGATATCGTTGAGGACGTTTCCCGCGCCGACCGAGGGCAGCTGATCCGAGTCGCCGATCAGCATCAGATGCGCGCCCGGCTTGACCGCCTTGAGCAGAGAATTCATTAAGAACATATCGATCATCGACGCTTCGTCGATGATGATGACGTCCTCATTTAACAGATCGTCCTCGTTTTTCCGGAAGCCGCCCTCCTCGCCGTTTGAAAACTCCATTTCGAGCAGGCGGTGGATGGTCTTCGCCTCGCACTGAGTCGCCTCGGACATCCGTTTCGCGGCGCGTCCGGTCGGCGCGGCGAGCGCGATGCGCAGACCCAAACTGTCGAAAATGCGGATGACGGCGCGGATGACCGTGGTTTTACCGGTTCCGGGACCGCCGGTCAGCACCATGACGCCGTGGTTCACCGCGTCGCAGATCGCCTTGTGCTGGAGCGCGGCGTAGGTCTTGTCCTCTTCCAGCTCGATGCGCGTGATGAAGCGTTCGATATCGCCCGCGTCAAGATGCGGACAGACCCGGTCGAGCAGCTCGAGCTTTTCGGCGATCTTGTCCTCCGCGCGCCATGAAGCGCCGTCGTACAGCGCGTCGACGCCCTCGACCTGCGCACGCACGAGCCGCCGCTCGGCGAGCATATTCGTGACCGCCGCTTCGAGCTGCTTATTCGATACGCCGAGCAGCGAAGCCGCGCCCGCGATCACCTTCGGATAAGGCAGGAAAGAATGCCCGCCCGTCCGCTGCGCTTCCGTGATGAAATAGCGCACGCCGCAGCGCAGCCGGTACTCCGAATCCGCCGCCACGCCGACCGCCTTCGCCAGCTGATCGGCGCGTTCAAAGCCGATGCCCTGAAAATCCTCGCAGAGCCGATAGGGGTTCTGCCTGATCATTTCGACCGAAGCGCCGCCCCATTTCTTGTAAATTTTAACCGAAAGCGCCGCGGACAGATAGTCCCGGCAGAACATCATCAGCGAGCGGACGCCGAACTGTTCCTTAAAATCGTCCGAGATGTCGCGCGCCTTCGATCCGCTGATGCCCGGGAGCCTTGCCAGCCATTCGGGATGGTTCTCGATCACGTCGAAGGTGTCCTCGCCGAACTGCCTGACCAGCTTCTCGGCGGTTTTCGGACCGATCCCCTTCACCGCGCCGCTGGCCAGATAGCGCAGGATCTCGTTTTCGGTCGCGGGCAGCTGCTTTTCGTAGTAGGCGGCGCGGAACTGCCTGCCGTAGCTCGGGTGGAGCGTCCATTCGCCCATGACGCTGACCTTCTCGCCGACGTTGGTGTTCGGCAGAATGCCGCAGACCGTGATGATCTCAAGCCCGCGCTTTTTCTTCGCCGTAACGTCGTCGGTCGAATCGACCGAAAGATCAAAGACGGTGTACCCGGTATCTTCATTATTATATATGATCCCTTCGACCGTTCCCGTGTAGGTCACAAGATCGGTCTTCTCCGAAAAATCGTCAGCCATCCGTTTCACCGCCCGTTTTCTCCGCATTCTCCCCCCGCCGATCATCTTCCGGCGGACCGGATATTTTCATTATATCATTTTCCGTCAGAATAATCAACCGTTCCGGAGAAATTTTCCCGTTTTTCACAAGGCTTTTCACATATGCCGTACAGAGCGCCAGATCATCCCGGTCATCTTTGTTCAGAATGACGGCGGCGCGCACCATCCGCCTGACGCTTTTCGGATAGAGAAGCGCTTCCTTCAGCGCTTCAAACAGCGTGTGCAGCCCAAGAGCCGCCAGCATCGCCGCGGCGATTTCCAAGACAGCCACAGCATCCCCCCTTCTCATCGTCTGTTTCATCGTATGCGCACCGTGAAAAAAAGTTCGGGAAAAGCGAATGATTCGTCAGAATCCCGTGCAAACTGCACCCGGATGAGGTTCGTTTTGTGAGTTTGTTAGAATCTCGGTTTTTTTCCAACTTTCCTATCTTTTTCTCTTGACTTTTTGACAGAAGTATGATATAATCTTAAATATCTGAATATGTCCTGATGACGGATCGTCGGGGCATTGCAGGATAAACAAATTCTATTATTTTCAAAGGAGGTGCGATATGCCAACCTTTAATCAGCTCGTCAAGCAGGGTCGCGCAAAGGTCACTTACAAGTCGAAGTCGCCTGTTCTCCAGCACGGCTTCAACACGCTGACCGATTCCGCTACCGACGCAAGCTCTCCTCAGAAGAGAGGCGTATGCACGAAGGTCACTACGACCACCCCGAAGAAGCCGAACTCGGCTCTCCGCAAGATCGCCCGTGTCAGACTGACCAACGGTCTCGAGGCTACGGTCTACATCCCCGGCATCGGCCACAACCTTCAGGAACACTCTGTTGTCCTGATCCGCGGCGGACGTGTCCGTGACCTGCCTGGTGTACGTTACCACATCATCCGCGGCACGCTCGATGCTCAGGGTGTTGCAAAGCGCAACCAGAGCCGTTCCAAGTACGGCGCAAAGAGACCGAAGAAGTAATTCTTCCTCTCATGAGTTTTCTCTGCTCTCTCAGAGGAATCCGCATTCAGGTATTCACTCCCGAACCGAAAAGGAAAATAACCGAATTTGTTTATCGGATTATGATTTCTTTTGCGGCGCGGACGAAGAAATTTCGAGTACCTATGATATCATAATATTATGAAGGAGGGAAGTACAGTGCCGAGAAGAGGTCAAATTTCCAAAAGAGACGTTTTACCGGATCCGTTGTACAATTCTAAGCTCGTAACAAAGCTGATCAACAACATTATGTATGATGGCAAGAAGGGTGTCGCACAGAAGATCGTCTACGACGCATTCACGATCGTAGAGTCCAAGCTGGGCCGCAACCCCCTCGAAGCCTTCAACGAAGCGCTTGAAAATGTTATGCCTGTGCTCGAAGTAAAGGCACGCCGTGTCGGCGGTTCGACTTATCAGGTTCCTATGGAGGTCAGAGCTGAAAGACGTCAGACTCTGGGTCTCCGCTGGATCACGCTCTATTCGAGAAACCGTAGTGAAAGAACCATGGCTGAAAAGCTCGCGAACGAAATCATCGACGCCATCAATTCTACCGGCGGCGCCTTCAAGAAGAAGGACGAGACCCATAGAATGGCTGAGGCGAACAAGGCGTTCGCGCACTACAGATATTGATCTTCCGCGTGCGAAGATCTTCTTGAAAAGGAGTTATTATTTCAATGCCAAGAGAATACCCGCTTGAATATACCCGAAATATCGGAATCATGGCTCATATCGACGCCGGCAAGACGACTACGACTGAGCGTATCCTGTTCTACACGGGTGTAACTTATAAGATGGGCGAGACTCATGATGGCAGTGCGACGATGGACTGGATGGCACAGGAACAGGAGCGCGGCATTACGATCACGTCGGCTGCGACCACCTGCCACTGGGCCGGCTCCAAGAACCAGTATCCGGAGCACCGCATCAACATCATCGATACCCCCGGCCATGTCGACTTTACCGTTGAGGTAGAGCGTTCTCTCCGTGTGCTTGATGGTTCTGTCACCGTTTTCTGTGCAAAGGGCGGCGTTGAGCCCCAGTCCGAAACCGTTTGGCGTCAGGCGGACAAGTATCACGTTCCGCGCATGGCTTATGTCAACAAGATGGACATCATGGGCGCAAACTTCTTCCGTGTCGTTCAGATGATGAAAGACCGCCTGAAAGCAAACGCCGTTCCGATCCAGCTCCCCATCGGCGCAGAATCGTCCTTCCGCGGCATCATCGACCTCATGGAAATGAATGCCGACATCTATTACGATGAACTCGGCAAGGATATGCGCGTTGAGGAGATCCCTGCTGATATGCTCGAGCTTGCGCAGGAATACAGAACGAAGATGGTCGAATCCATCTGCGAGACCGACGAGGAGCTCTTCCTCCGTTACTGCGACGGCGAGGAGATCACGGTCGACGAGCTCAAGAAAGCGCTCCGCAAGGCCTGCATCGACAACAGGATCGTTCCGGTCGTCTGCGGCACTTCCTACCGCAACAAGGGCGTTCAGAAGCTGCTTGACGCGATCATCGACTTCATGCCCGCTCCTACCGATATCCCCGCGATCAAGGGCGTCAACCCTGATACCGAGGAAGAGGAAGAACGTCCGTCCAGCGACGAAGAACCCTTCTCCGCTCTCGCATTCAAGATCATGACCGACCCGTTCGTCGGTAAGCTCTGCTACTTCCGCGTTTACTCCGGTACGGTTTCCGCCGGTTCCACTGTTTACAACTCCACGAAGAACGTCAAGGAGCGCTGCGGCCGTATCCTTCAGATGCACTCCAACGAGCGCAAGGACATCGACTGCTGCTATTCCGGCGATATCGCCGCCGTCATCGGCGTCAAGAACACCACGACGGGCGATACGTTCTGCGATGAAGCGCATCCGATCATTCTTGAATCCATGGAGTTCCCGGAGCCTGTCATCCGCGTCGCCATCGAACCGAAGACCAAAGCAGGTCAGGAAAAGATGGGCATCGCGCTCGCCAAGCTCGCTGAGGAGGACCCGACCTTCCGCACCTACACCGATGAAGAAACCGGTCAGACCATCATCGCCGGCATGGGTGAGCTTCACCTCGAAATCATCGTCGACCGGCTCCTCCGTGAGTTCAAGGTCGAAGCAAACGTCGGTAAGCCTCAGGTCGCCTACAAGGAGACCATCCGCAAATCGGTCGATCAGGAACACAAGTATGCCCGCCAGACCGGCGGTAAAGGTCAGTATGGTCATGTTAAGGCCATCATCGAACCGAACGAACCGGGCAAGGGCTATGAATTCATCAACAAGGTCGTAGGCGGTACGATCCCGAAGGAATATATCGAACCCTGCAACGCAGGCTTCCAGGCTGCTATGCAGAACGGCGTTCTGGCCGGCTACAACGTAGTCGACGTCAAGGTCACGCTTTACGATGGTTCCTATCATGAAGTCGACTCCTCTGAAATGGCGTTCAAGATCGCCGCTTCCATGTGCTTCAAGGAAGCCATGAGAAAAGCCGATCCCATCATCACCGAGCCGATCATGAAAGTCACCGTTACCACGCCTGACGACTATATGGGCGATGTTATCGGCAACATCAACTCCCGCCGCGGTCAGATCCAGTCCATGGAGCCGGTCGCCGGAGCACAGCAGATCACCTGCTTCGTTCCGCTGGGCGAAATGTTCGGTTACGCGACCGACCTTCGTTCTCAGACGCAGGGACGCGGTGTCTACTCGATGGAGCCCAGCCACTTCGCCGAGGTTCCGAAGTCCATTCAGGAACAGATCATCACGGCAAGAGGCAAAGCCAACTGATGCCGAAGCACGCCGGTCGCCGATCGGCGTGCCCCGAATCGGTTATGAAACCGTCTGACGGTTTTTAACACAATACACGAAACCAAAGTTAATTTTTAAGGAGGAAACTTAAAATGGCAAAGGCTAAATTCGAAAGAACGAAACCCCACGTTAATATCGGTACCATCGGTCACGTCGACCATGGCAAGACCA
This sequence comes from Eubacteriales bacterium, assembly GCA_045600005.1. Lineage (GTDB taxonomy): Bacteria > Bacillota > Clostridia > Oscillospirales > CAG-272 > Flemingiibacterium. The sequence goes on from JAZRXB010000062.1 coordinate 5,816, forward strand.
CCCTTACCGCTGCTATCACGAAGGTCCTCTCTCTTGCGAACGGCAAGAACGAGTTCCTCGCTTACGACCAGATCGACAACGCGCCCGAAGAGAAGGCACGTGGTATCACAATCAACACCCGTCACGTTGAGTATGAGACTGAGAACCGTCACTACGCTCACGTCGACTGCCCCGGCCACGCTGACTATGTCAAGAACATGATCACCGGCGCAGCTCAGATGGATGGTGCGATCCTCGTCGTTGCCGGCACCGACGGCCCTCTGCAGCAGACCCGCGAGCACGTTCTGCTCGCTCGTCAGGTCGGCGTTCCCGCAATCGTTGTTTATATGAACAAGGTTGACATCGTTGACGACGAAGAACTTCTCGACCTCGTTGACATGGAAATCCGCGACCTCCTTTCCGAGTACGACTTCCCGGGCGATGATACTCCTATCATCCGCGGCTCCGCACGTGAAGCTCTTCTCTGCGAATCCACTGATCAGAGCGCTCCCGAGT